>JBKJOI010000967.1:0-6618 GCA_046595695.1 Haliangiales bacterium
CCCGGCTCGAGCTCGACGCGCACGAGCCGGGCGCACCGCATCTCGTGCTCGTCGAGGCGCGCGGGCACCAGTCGATGCAGTTCGAGGTCGAGGTGGGCGCGGGCGAGACCATGAAGGTCCCGGTGCGGCTGCCGCGTGGCCAGGGGCAGGGCCAGCTCGCCGGCCTGCCGAGCGGGACGCGCCGCACGGCGCCGGTCGATGCGTCCGGGTCCGATGCGGAGCACGTGCCCGCGGGCCGCTCGCCGGATGTGGCGGCACCCGTCGTGGTCACACCTGCACCGCCCGCCGCGCCCGACGCCGGGGTCGCCGCGAAGGATCCCGCGAAGGATCCCCCGAAGAAGACCAAGGGCGACAAGAACTACACGATTGATCCCTTCTAGTTGCGGGCGTTACCCTGGGCCGCCTTGAGGCTCCGCTCCATCGTCGCTGCGTCCCTCCTGGTCGCCACCGCGCTCCCGGATCGCCTGCGCGCGCAGGATGCGCCACCCGCGCCTACGCCCGTGCCCGTCGACGAGAGCCCCGACGCACGCGCGGCCCGCGAGCACTACCAGCAAGGCCTGACGCACTACCACGTAGGGCACTTCGGCGCCGCCGTCGACGAGTTCAAGAAGGCCTACGAGCTATCCAAGAAGCCTGGCCTGCTGTTCAACATCGCGCAGGCGTATCGCCTGGGCCACGACTGGGCGAACGCGATCTACTTCTACCGCACCTACCTGCGCCTCTTGCCCGAGGCGCCCAACCGCGCCGACGTCGAGGAGTTCATCGAGGAGTCCGAGGTCGCGGCGCAGGTCGAGAAGGACCGCGTGCGCGAGGCCCAGGAGGCCGAGCAGCGCGAGCTCGTGCGGATCCGCGAGCGCGCCGAGAGCGGTCGTCGCGCTCGCCGCGTGCGCAGCGCCGGCTTCATCACCGCGGGCGGCGGCATCGTGCTCGCCGGCACCGGGGCCATCTTCGCCGCGCGCGCGCAGAGCGCGGAGGACGACCTCGACGCGCTCGCCGCGTCGAACGGGCAGTGGAGCGACGCGTACGCGAGCATCGCGCGCGAAGGTGAGCGCGACGACGTGATCGCCACGTCGCTGATCGTGGGCGGCGCCTTGGCGCTGGTCGTGGGCGGCGCGCTGGTGGCGTGGGGCGTGTGGCACGACGAGCCGCCGCCGGCGAACGTGAGCATCGAGCCGTCCGGGGCGGGAGGCGCGTCTTTGTGGGTCGGCTGGGACTTCTAGGCGTCGCCGCCACCGTCGCCGCGACCGTCGGCGCGTGGGCCGTCCTCGCCGGCGCGGGCTGCTTCTTCGATCCCGAGCTCGGCAGCGGGCGCGTGCGCTGCGCGGTCGATGGCTCCTGCCCGGACGCGCGTGTCTGCGGCGGCGACGGCCTGTGCTACCAGGCGGGCGCGCCGATCACCGTGCGTATCACCCTCGATCCGCCCGTCGCCGCGACCGTCGCCGCGACGACCCCGGGGCTGAGCTGCAGCGCCGGCGTGTGCACCGTCGAGACTCCCGCCGGCGTCGCGCTGGCGCTCACCCTCGTGCCCGCCGCCGGCTACCACCTCACCGCCTGGGACGGCTGCACCGCGACCGAAGGAGCGCCGCTCGTCTGCACGCTCGTGCCCGCGGCCGGCTCCGACGTCGAGGTGCGCGCCACCTTCGAGGCCCTGGGCGGCAACACGCTGTGGCTGCGGCACTTCGGCGGCGACGCGGTCGACGAGTCGTACGCGATCGCAACCGGGCCGGTGGCCAGCCCGCTGGCAGGCAAGATCCGGGTCGGTGGTGGCTTCTCCAGCGCCGCGATCTCGCTCGGCGAGGGCGCCGATATCGCCAACCTGGGCGAGGCCGGCACCGACGATGGCCTCGTGAGCGGCTTCGCGATCACCGACGGCGCGAACGACGGCTTCCGCACCATCGGCGGCGCCGGCTACGAGAACGTGTGGCACGTCGCGATCGACGTGGTCGGCGGCACCTACGCGGCCGGCTACATCGAGGGCACCGTCGATCTCGGCGGCGGCCCGCGCACCGTGGCGGAGGGCTACGACGGCTTCGTCGCCGCGTACGATCCGGCGGGGCTGCACCTGTGGGACCGCGTGTTCGCCTGCGGCGGCGTGATCGAGGACGAGGTCAACAGCGTCACCACCGATGAGAACGGCGACGTGTTCGTGTCCGGCTCGTTCGCCGGCGCGTGCGACCTGGGCGATGGCGTCGTGCGCCTGGGCGGCGGCGGCAGCCCGTTCGTGGTCAAGCTGGACGGCACGACCGGCGCGACCCTGTGGGCGCGCCACTTCCCCATCGGCGCGGGCGGCACCGGCGAGGCACTGCGCGTGGCCGCCGCGGTCAGCGGCGACGTCGTGGTGGCCGGCTCGTTCCGCGTCTCGCTCGAGGCGAGCGCGAGCGACACCCTGCTCTCCGATGGCGCCACCGAGGACATCTTTGCGCTGCGCCTGGGCGGCGAGACCGGCACGACGGTGTGGGCGCTTCGCTTCGGCGGCCCGGGCAGCGACTGGGCCAACTCGGTCGCCGTCGACGGCGACGGCAACGCTTACCTGACCGGCCGCTTCCAGGCCACCGTCACCTTCGGGGCCGAGCCGCGCAGCGCGGTCGGGCTCTCCGACGTCTTCCTGATCAAGCTGTCCTCGGGCGGCGGCTTGCCCGCCTGGGATCTCACCTTCGGCAGCGACGAGGACGACGACGGCTATGGCGTCGCCATCGACTACGCCAACGGCGAGGACGTCGTGGTCGCCGGTGGCATCGGGGGCAACGTCGACTTCGGCGCCGGCTTCGTGCTCACGGCACAGGGCCAGGACGGCTTCGCGGCGCGCTTCGGCTCGGACGGGGCGGGGCCGCTGTGGGTGCGGCAGTACGGCGGCGCCCAGGACGACGCGGTCTACGACGTCGCGATCGCGCCCGGCGCCGGCCACGAGGTGCTGCTGGTGGGCAGCTTCCGCGACACCGCCGATTTCGGCGGCGCGGCGTTCGTCGCGACCTCGGCGGGCGAGGAAGACACCTTCGTGCTCGCGATCTCGCCCTGACCCAAGCTACGATTTCGGCACGTCATGGAATCGGTCAAGCATCTCATCGTCGGCGCGGGCGTGAGCGGCCTGGCCTTTGCGGCCGCGCTGGGCGCCCGCGGCGAGCACGACTACCTGATTCTCGAGGCCGACGCGCAGATCGGCGGCTACTGCAAGACGGTGGTCAAGGACGGCTTCACCTGGGACTACTCGGGGCACTTCTTCCACTTCAAGCACCCCGAGATCGAGGCCTGGCTGCGCGCGCGCATGCCCGGGCAGGCGGTGCGTACGGTCACGAAGCAGTCGTTCATCCGCTACGGCGATCGAATGATCGACTTCCCGTTCCAGAAGAACATCCACCAGCTGCCGCAGGACGAGTTCATCGACTGCCTGCACGACCTGTACATGGCGCGCGCGCCCGGCGTGGCGCCCGCGGGCACCGACGCACCGGCCGAGGACAACTTCAAGGCGATGCTGTACGCGCGCTTCGGCCGCTCCATCGCCGAGAAGTTCCTGATTCCTTACAACGAGAAGCTGTACGCCTGCGATCTCGCCGTCCTCGACAAGGACGCCATGGGCCGCTTCTTCCCGCACGCGGATCTCACCGACATCATCCGCAACATGCGCGTGGCGGACAACGCGAGCTACAACGCTACGTTCACCTACCCCGAGGGCGGCGCGATCCAGTACGTGAACGCGCTGGCCAGCGAGGTGCGCGCGGGCGGCATCGCGCTCGACGAGGCGCTGGTCGCGATCGATCTAGACCGCCGCGTTGCGCGCACCACGCACCGCGAGCTCGCCTTCGAGCGCCTGGTCTCGTCGGCGCCGTTTCCGCGCCTCGTCGCCATGACGGGGGTCACCCACGACCTGGGCGTCTTCTCGTGGAACAAGGTGCTGGTGTTCAACCTGGGCTTCGACCGCAAGGGCGCGCGCGGCGTGCACTGGGTCTACGTCCCGGATCCCGCGGTGTCGTTTTATCGCATCGGCTACTACGACAACATCTTCGAGAGCGAGCGGCTCAGCCTCTACGTCGAGCTCGGCTATTCGCGTGAAGCCACGGTCGACGTGCCCGCGGCGCGCGCGCGCGTGCTCGAGGATCTTCGTCGTCTGGGCGTGATCGACGAGCACCGCCTGGTCGCCGAGCACTCGGTGGTCATGGATCCGGCCTACGTGCACATCACGCGCGGCTCGATCGCCGAGCAGAAGCGCGTGGCGCGCATGCTCACGGAGAGCGGCGTTCACGCGATCGGCCGCTACGGCGGCTGGACCTACTGCTCCATCGAGGACAACATCGTCGACGCGCGCGCGCTGGCGGCGAGCTTCGCGACGACGTAGCGAGCCAGGCCTGGCAGTCTGGGAGGCCCGGCAGTCTGAGGGACAGGATCTACGACCAAGATCCTGTCCCCATTCGGGGCGGGTTAGAGCTTGGTGATGTCGACGAAGCTGATCTTGTTGTTGCTCGCGCCCGCGGCGCTGCGCAGCGTGAGGCGTCCGTCCGTGACGGTGATCGTCGCGGTGGCTTCGATCCAGCGGGTGCCCGTGGTCGGCGTCCCGCTCACGACGAGCGTGCCCTCGACGCTGATGCGGAAGACGCTGTCGAAGTGGGCGGCGTCGCCGGCCACGATCCTCACGGTGTACGTGCCGTTGGGGACCTTGATCTCCCAGATCGCGTCGGGGTTCGACGGCTTCTGCAGGTGGTTGAGCGTGTCGTAGCGCTGGTCGGGCGACAGGTCGCGATCGCGTGCGTTGGCGCTGTTGTCGGCGTTCCAGCCGTACTCGAGGCCGCCGTCACGGACACCGAAGGTCGCGCCGGTGTCGGCCGAGTAGCCCGCGGGCACGGCCGCGCCGGCCGGCTGGAAGTTGACCTTGGCGCCGAAGCCAGGCGGCGGGCCCGCCACGAACGTCGCCGTGTAGGTCGCCGGGAGGCCGGTCTGGATCACGTGATCCTGCGCGCCGCCATCGGACCACGACTGCCAGACGAAGCCGCCCGAGGGCGGAGCGTTCACGCGCACGCCGAAGCCCTTCCACGAGGTCACCGTGATCGGCGTGGTCACCGTGGTGGTGCTGTCGAGGACGAGCGTGCGACCGCTCGGCTGCGACTGGAAGGTCAGGTTGACCAGCAGCGGATCCAGTTCCTGCGTCACCGTCTTGGTCAGATTCTGCGAGTCCTTCGCGGTCGCCTTGATCTCCAGGTACGAGTTGGCCGCGGCGAGCAGATCCTCTGGCTTGGGCGCCAGGAAGGTCAGGTTGTTGCCGGTGCCCGAGAAGAACGGGTGCGTGTGCGTGTTGTGGTGGAGCAGGACCTCCCACGACAGCGCGCTCGCCGGCAGCGTGCGGTCCTGCGCGTCGGTGGCGGTGGCCTTGAGCGTGATGGTCTCGCCGACGACGAACAGCTTGTCGACGGCGGGCGCGGTGATGGTGACCGAGGGCGCCGTGTTGCCCGGCTGGAGGGCGACCTGCGCGGGCGCCGATCCGAGGCCGTGGTTGTCCTTCACCACCAGCCGGGCGGTGAACACGCCCGAGGTCGCGTAGGTGTGCGAGATCGAGGACGCGCTGGTGGTCTGCGCGGCCGTGCCGTCGCCGAACTCCCACGTGTAGCTGAGCGTGTCGCCCTGATCGGGATCGGCGAGCGGCGCCGGGCCCGAGGTCGGGCTGGCGGCGAGCTGCGCGGTCGGCGCGCGGTTGCTCGTGCCGGTGAAGTCGATGCGGTGGACCTCACCGCCGGAGGCGTAGGTCGTGTAGTAGAGGCTCTGGCCGCCTGCCGGGTTGGGGCCGAAGATCAGCGTGACCGCGCTCGAGCCGCCCAGCGACGTCGCGAAGTCGGTGGCCGACCAGGTCGTGCCCGACTTGGTCAGCTTGAAGATCTTGCCGCACACGTAGTCGGAGAACAGGTAGGAGCCCTCGAACGACGTGCCGAACGCGCCGCCGGGCACGAACGCGCCGCCGGTGATCGAGTTGCAGCCCTGGGCATGGCTGTAGGCATGGATCGGGTTGGTCATGCCCGCGGGCGGCGCGCCGCAGTTGGTGGTCGAGTTGTTGGCGCAATTGCCCTCGCGCGTATTCCAGCCGTAGTTCGCGCCCTTCTTGCCCTCGTCGATCTCCTCGTGGGTGTTCTGGCCGACGTCGTTGATGTGAAAGACGTTGGTGCCCGGCTTGAACGCGATGCGGAACGGGTTGCGCAGGCCCCACGCGAACGTCTCGCTGCAGGGCGCGTTGTCGGCGAGGCCGTAGGTCGGGTTGCCGCCGGGCTGGCCGCAGCGGCGCGCGCCCGCCAGGCCGACCCAGGGGTTGTCGGCGGGGATGCTGCCGTCGCGCGCGACGCGCAGGATCTTGCCGGCCAGCACGTTCTTGAACCTGGCGGTCTGGTTCGAGCCGCCGCAGTTGCCGCCGCCTCCGCCCAGCTGGCAACCGCTGTCGCCGACGCTGATGTAGAGCAGACCGTCCTGGCCGATCTGCACGTCGCCGCCGTTGTGGTTGCCGGCCTGCGCGGGGATGTTGTCGACGAGCACGAGCTCGGTGCTCGCGGCGATGGTGTCGGCGCCGCTCGTGAAGGTGAAGCGCGAGACCCGGTTCACCGGCGACGCGGTCAGGCTGTTGTTGGCGCAGCTGTTGAACTTCTTGAA
>JBKJOI010000006.1:0-7287 GCA_046595695.1 Haliangiales bacterium
CTTCACACCCAGCTCGACCAGCAGGCTACGCCCGGTGCCGACGCGGCCGTCGAACGCCAGCAGGTACCACACGTCGACGGTCCACTTGACATGGCCGCTCTCGCACGGCGGCGTCCACGACACCGCCTCGAGATCGCCCAGGTGGCGCGGCCGGTCCGTGGCGGCGGCGGCGACCTGCGCGAACTCCTTGGACGCGCGCGCGGTGTCGACCGCCCACAGCGCCTCCTTGTCGGCGACCTCGCGCCGCCACGCCGAGGTCAGCCGGCAGCGTTGCACCTCGCCCTGCGCGGACAGCTCGACCTCGTAGGCTTCGTCGGCGGGCAGGTCGCCGAAGTCGGGCACGTCGAACTCGGGGAAGCGATCGCGGGTGCCGATGTCCTCGAGCCGATCGTCGAAGGCTTCCTCGCCCGCCGCCAGCGAGTCGGCGTCGTAGTAAGCGTAGATGCGCATCGTGAAGACCTTGGACGGCAGCCGGTGGTCCCAGTCGACGAGCGCGATGGCGCCGTGGTACGCGCCGCGGAAGGGCACCAGCTTGGGCAGGGTGGCCGAGAGGCGCGATCGCGTGGACGCGTCCCCGAACACCCCCTGGTAGGCGATGCGCGGGTGCAGGCGCAGGGCTCCCAGGAGCATCTGTGGCGTGAGCGTCGCGAAAGAGTCGGCCACGGCGGCTCCGAGATTCTACGCCAGAACCTGCCGACCGCGCGCTAGTCCGGTCACGCCGCGCCGACTACAGGACGTCGCGGAGGCGGCGCACCAGCGTCTCGATCTCGCGGCCGCGCAGCTTCAGGCTGGCGCGGTTCACGACCAGACGCGAGGTCACCGGCAGGATGTTCTCGACCTCGCGCAGGCCATTTTGGCGCAGCGTCTCACCCGACGACACCAGGTCGACGATGCGGTCGGCCAGGCCGGTCAGCGGGCCCAGCTCCACCGACCCGTAGAGCTTGATGATCTCGGCGGTCAGCCCGCGCGCGTGCAGCCAGCGGCGGGTGCAGTTCGGGTACTTGGTGGCGATGCGGATGTGGACGTGGCCACGTTCGTCGACCGGTCGCTCGATGGGCTCGGCGACCGCCAGGCGGCAGGCGCCGATGCCGAGGTCGAGCGGCTCGTACAGGTCGCGGCCGTCCTCTTCGAGGGTGTCGCGGCCGGCGATGCCGACGTCGGCGGCGCCGTACTCGACGTAGGTGGGCACGTCGGTGGGCTTGACGACCAGCACGCGCATGCCGGCGCATTCGTGCACCAGCTTGCGGGTCTCGCGGATCGACGCGCTCAGGTCGTAGCCGGCCTTGCCGAAGAGCGCGACCGCCTCCTCGTGGATGCGGCCCTTGGGCATGGCGAGAATGAGTGGGCGCGCGGCGCTGGCGGTGGGCGCGGCGGCGCGCTTGCCGGTGCCCGACGAGGGCGCGGAGGTCTTGCCGGCGCCCTTCATTGGTCGCGGCCTCCCTTGACCCTGACGCGCTTGAGCTGCGCGCCGAGCGGCCGCAGCTTCTTCTCGATCTTCTCGTAGCCACGGTCCAGGTGGTAGACGCGCAGGACCTCGGTCTTGCCGGTGGCGACGAGGCCGGCCAGGATGAGCGAGGCCGAAGCCCGCAGGTCGGTGGCCATGACCGCCGCGGCCGACAGCTTGGGCACGCCGCGCACGATCGCGGTGCGACCGTCGACGTGGATGTCGGCGCCCATGCGCGCCAGCTCCTGCACGTGCATGTAGCGGTTCTCGAAGATGGTCTCGGTGATCACGCTCTGGCCGTGCGCGATCGACGCCAGCACCATGAACTGCGCCTGCATGTCGGTGGGGAAGCCGGGGTGCGGCTGGGTCGTGATGTCGACCGGGCGCAGGTCGCCGCGCGCGCGCACGCGCACGCCGCCCTTCTCGACGGTGACCTCGGCGCCGGCGGCGCGCAGCTTGGCGCTCACCGCTTCGAGGTGCTCGGGCACGCAGTCCCGGATGAGCACGTCGCCACGCGTGATCGCGGCGGCGACCATGAAGGTGCCCGCCTCGATGCGGTCGGCGATGATCGCGTGCTCGATCGGGTGCAGCTCGTCGACGCCCTCGATGTCGATGACCGACGTGCCGGCGCCGTGGACCTTGGCGCCCATCTTGTTGAGCACGCGGGCGAGCTCCTCGACCTCGGGCTCGCGCGCCGCGTTCTCGAGCACGGTGCGGCCCTTGGCGAGCGCGCCCGCCATCATGAGATTCTCGGTGCCGGTCACCGTCGGGATGTCGCAGACGATGCGCGCGCCGGTGAGGCGCTTGGCCTTGGCCTCGACGTAGCCGTGGACGAGGTTGATCTTCGCGCCCATGGCCTCGAGGCCCTTGAGGTGCTGATCGATCGGACGCGCGCCGATCGCGCAGCCGCCCGGCAGCGACACGCGCGCGCGGCCCCAGCGAGCGACGAGCGGCCCGAGCACCAGCACGCTGGCGCGCATGGTCTTGACCAGCTCGTAGGGTGCCTCGAAGTTGTTGATCTTGCCGGCGGAGATGGTCGTCTCGTGCTCACCCGCAGGCTCGACCTCGCAGCCGAGGTTCTGCAGCAGACGCGCCATGGTCTGCACGTCGTTGAGCGCGGGGACGTTCTTCCAGTGGCAACGCCCGGCGGTGAGGATCGACGAGCACAAGAGCGGCAGCGCCGCGTTCTTGGCACCGCTGATGCGCACCTCGCCCTTGAGGCGCGCGCCGCCCTCGATGACGATCTTGTCCATGGCCTATGTCGCAGGAACGTGCGGGACGAAGAAGCTCTTCCCGCTGACGGTTCTAGCCCGCGGCCGGAGCGGCAGCGCCGTGCTCCGCGCACAGGCTACCCTGCGGCAGGCGCGGCTTGCGGCAAGCTTCCTTGGTGCAGATCTTGTAGCGGAACTTGGGCAGCTTGCCGTGGCGCCAGGCGCGGTAGTGCGCGATGCACAGCTCCTTCGCCTTGTAGGGACGCTTGCAGTTGGGCTGCGAGCACTTCTTGTCCCCGCGCGACGGGGTGGTCTTGACGGTCTGAGCCTCACTCATGGGCGCCTGATCTAGCATGTTATGCTGCGCGCATGCGGAGTTTTCTCGCGCCGCCCAGCGTCGGGTCGGTGCTGTCGTTGCTGGTGATGGTGTTCCTCGGGCTCGGAGGCGCGTGTGGGGGCAAGCAAGCCACGGCCGGCGCGGGCGGCGGCGGCGACGGCGCGGCAGGCGACGGCGGAGCCGTGGTCCGGGTGCCGATTCCCGAGAGCTGCGACGACCCGAAAGCCGCGGCGGCGGCTGCCCACGAGGCTGGCAAGCCCGCGGCGCTGGTCGCGCTCGCTGACTGCGAGCACCTGCGCTGGGGCGCCATGGAGCTCGGCCGCGGCGACGCGCGCGAGGCGTTCGAGGCCAAGCTCGCCGAGATCGCCGCGCTCTATGCCGAGGCGGGCACGCTCGCCGCGGCGGGGAAAGCGGGCGGGCCGGGCGTGACCGTGAAGTACGTCATCGGCGCCGCGATCCGCACCGGCGATCTCTACCGCGCTGCCATGGGTCGTACAACCAAGGTGGGCGCCGCGGGCAAGGCGCCCGAATACAAGCTGAAGGCGCGCGCGGCCTACGAGAACGGCCTGGTGACCGCCGCGAGCACCGACGAGGAGATGCGGCTCGACATCGACATCTCCGACTGGGTCAAGGCGGGCTGTGCCGGCCTGCGCACGGTCGGCGGCCAGGAGCGGCGTTTCAAGGTGTGCAATCCGTGGAGGGAGTCGTGGCGGTGATACGAGCGATAGTCGTGAAGACGTTCCTGGCCGGTTTTCTGCTGACGGGTGCGGCGTGTGGCGCCGCCGGCCCGCCGCGCGGTCCGGCCTACGACCCTGCGAACAGCCCCGAGGCGCGCACCGGGTGTCCGAACGAGGCCAAGGCGGCCAAGCAGGCGCGCGAGGACGCCCTCGGCGACGACGAGAGCCCGTCGCGCTCGGCCGCCGCGGCCGCGGTGTTCGCGCACGCCGAGTGCGAGCGCCGCCTCTTCGACGCGCTCCTCATCGAAGGCGTCTCGCCCGAGGACTTCAAGCAGAACGTCAACGCCGCCAAGGCCCAGTTCTACACCGCGCAGAACCTCTACCTCGAGGTCGTCGCGTTCAACATCCCGCAGTTCACGGTCGCGGGCTACGCGCGCGCCGGGGATCTCTACGGCGCCTACGCCTCGAAGCTGCGCAAGAGCGACCCGGGCCCCGGCATCGCCGACGGCACCGGGCGCGCCGTCTGGCTCGCTGAGATCGAACAGGTCGCCGCGCCCGTCGATCGCGACGCCGTCGAGATGTACGGCAAGGCCCTCGACGTCGTGCTCATGGGGCCGCCCGCCTTCGCTGACGAGCCCGCCGTCGCGCCCCACGTCAAGGCCGCCTGCCGCGGTATCGCCGCCGCCGCCCCGTCCCGCCTCGACGGTTACCCCTCCTGCCGCTGAGGGACGGTGTTCAGCATCTTACTTTCGGAAATTCCTCTGCGCGCACGCCAGCTCGGGCGCCGAAAGTAAGATCCTGAACACCGTCCCGAAAGTAAGACGTCAGATGACGTCGGTGACGATGTCGCCGGACTGCATGCGGAGGTGGATCTCGCCGCCCGGATGATCGGCGAAGGTCTCGAAGGCGACGTCCTCGATCTGACGGGTCAGGATGGCGGCCAGGCCGCGCGCGCCGGTCTCGCGACGCAGCGACTCGGCGACCACGTGCTCGAGGACATCGTCGGGGACGACGAGCTTGAAGCCCTCGTCCTCGAACTCGCGCGTGAGCCGCTCGACGACGTTGTTGCGCAGGATGTCCTTGAGCGTGCCCGAGTCGAGCGCCTTGAACGGCACGAAGCGGGTGAAGCGAGCGATGAGCTCGGGCAGGAACCCGTAGGCCTGGAAGTTCGCGATGTTCTCGACCTCTTCGGCCGTGAACGAGACGGCGATGTGGTCGATCGACTGGCCCTGGTTCTTGGCCCGCCCGAAGCCGATGCGGTCGACCGCGCCGCGGCGACGCGCGACCTGCTGGAAGCCCGAGAACGCGCCCGCCGCGATGAACGCGATGTCCGCCGTGCTCATGACCACATGGTCGCCGTAGGTCGAATGGGTCAGCTCCAGCGGCACGACGACCTCGCCCGACTCGAGCATCTTCAGCAGCTCACGCTGCACGCCCATGCCCGTGACGTCCTTGGTCGTGCCCGCACCGGCGAAGATCGCGTTGTTCTGCCCCGACGCGATCTTGTCGAACTCGTCCAGGCAGATGATGCCGATCGACGCCAGCATCGGGTTGTCGTCGGCCGCGTGCAGCAGGCGCGTAATGATCGTGTTGGGATCCTGCCCGACGTAGCCGGTCTCGGAGTACGTCGTGATGTCGACGATCACGGTGGGCAGCTTGAGGATGTGCTGGAACAGGAGCTCGACCAGGTGCGTCTTGCCGCAGCCGGTCGGTCCGACAAGCAGGTAGTTCGCCTTGGGCAGCACGTGCTCGCGCTTGGCGCCGTCCAGGTGGACGCGCTTCACCCGCTTCACGTGCCGGTAGGCCATGAGCGACACGGCGCGGCGGGCTTCTTCCTGGCCGCGGTAGCCCAGCTCGCCCAGCTTGGCGTGGACCTTCTTGGGCGGAATGATCGGGAGCTCGCGCACGAACTTGATGAAGTGCTCGAGGCCCGCCTTTCGGTACTTCTTGACGTTCTCCATGCCGCCGCCTTCCTAGTATATCTGGCCCGCTGCGCAGCGCCAGAACCGCGTCGCCCCGGTCACCGAAACCCGCGCACCTCCTGGTCCCGTGGCGGCCTGCCGCCCGTGAAAACCCAGGATCAAACCGGGGCCGGGTCTGGTGTAGAGTCCCGCGCGACGCATGAGCGCGGATCGGTTCCAGTCGGACGGCTTCGCGCGCAAGCTCCGGCAGGGCGACGTCGAAGGGCTCCTGCGCCGTTACGCCGACGTCCTGCTGGCGATCCTGGTCGTATCGATCGTCGGCATGATGATCGTCCCGCTGCCGACGTTCCTGCTCGACGTCCTCATCTCGCTCAACATCTCGTTCGCCGTCGTCCTGCTCATGGTCGCGATCTACGTCCACGACGCGCTGAGCGTGTCGTCGTTCCCGACCATCCTGCTCATCACCACGCTGTTCCGGCTGGCGCTCAACGTTTCGTCGACGCGCCTGATCCTGCTGCAGGCTGACGCCGGCGAGGTCATCCGCGCCTTCGGCAACTTCGTCGTGCGCGGCAACTTCGTCGTCGGCGCGATCATCTTTCTCATCCTCACGCTGATCCAGTTCATCGTCATCGCCAAGGGCTCCGAGCGGGTCGCCGAGGTCGCCGCGCGCTTCACGCTCGACGCCATGCCCGGCAAGCAGATGTCCATCGACGCGGACCTGCGCGCCGGCGCGATCTCGCAGGACGAGGCGCGCCGCCGCCGCCTGGGCCTGTCGCGCGAGGCGCAGATGTTCGGCTCGATGGACGGCGCGATGAAGTTCGTCAAGGGCGACGCCATCGCCGGCATCATCATCACGGTCATCAACATCGTCGGTGGGCTCGTCATCGGTGTCACCCAGCGCGGCATGGACGCGGGCGACGCGCTGCGCACCTACGGCCTGCTCACCATCGGCGACGGGCTGGTCTCGCAGATCCCGGCGCTGGTGATCTCGGTGGCCGCCGGCCTCATCGTGACGCGCGTCGCCAGCGAGGACGAGGGCTCGCACCTGGGCGCCGACATCGGCAAGCAGATCCTGGCCCAGCCCAAGGCGATCGCGATCGCCGCAGGGCTGCTGGTCGCGCTCGCGCTCGTGCCCGGCCTGCCCAAGCTGCCGTTCTTCCTGCTCGCGGCGCTGTTCGGCTTCGTCGCCTGGTCGCTCATGCGGCGCAAGGGCGGCGCGGGCCTGTCGTCCGGGCGCGGCGCGGAGATCCGAAAATCGGCTGCAGCCGCGACTTCACCGGCGCGCACGACCGGGGCCGGGGCGGGCGCGGGTCAGGCGGGCGACGACGACGCGCTCGGCGGTCCGGTCGCGGCGATCGCGATCGAGCTGGCCGGTGACCTCGCCGACGCCACCGGGCTCGACGACGGCGCCGCCGGCAAGCTGCTCGGCGAGACGCTGCCTCAGCTGCGGCGCGCGATCTTCGCCGAGCTGGGCGTGGCGCTGCCCTCGATCCGGGTGCGCCGGCTGCGCGCGGCCGCGCCGGGCGCGTGGCGCCTGCGCTTCGCCGAGGTCCCCATCGTCGAGGGCGTCCTGCCCGCGGGGCGCCTGCTGGTCACCGAGGAGCCGGAGCGGCTGCAGCCGCTGGGCGTGACCGGCGAGCCGGCGCTCGTGCCCGGCGGCAGCGGCCGGCGCGGCGCCTGGGTCGCGCTCGCCGAC
>JBKJOI010000196.1:0-7234 GCA_046595695.1 Haliangiales bacterium
CTGTCATCTGTCGGCCGGGGTGTCACGCTCGCGCCGCCTGCGCCTAGAGCCTGCAGGAGGCCACGAATCATGCTGAAGAATCCCTGGTTCCGCCGTGTGCTCATCGTCCTGTCCCTCGCCATCCCTGCGGCCGCCTACGCGGCCACGAAGGAGCCGGCCGCGAAGTCCTGCTCGTCGTGCCCGTGCGGCGCGTGTCCCTCGTGCGACGATTGCCCCATGGCGCGCTAGCTGGAGTCACGGGCAGAATCAGCACGTGCACGCCCCGCGGCGGCGAGAGGTCCACGACTGGATGGCGCGGCTCGCCGACGGCGATCGCGCTGCGTTCGCGCCGCTCTACTCGGCGCTGTGGCCGGTCCTGCGGGCCTTCTGCCGGCGCGGCCTCGGCCACGACGCCGACGGCGACGACGCCGCGCAGCAGGCGCTGGTGAACCTGCTCGCGCGCGCCGACGAGTTCGACGAGGGCCGTGACGCGCTGTCGTGGTCGTTCGGCATCGCCGCCTGGGAGTGCCGCACGGTCAGGCGACGCGCGCTGCGCCGCCGCGAGGACGCGCTCGGCCCCGCCGGCGCCGCCGCGCTCGCCGACCCGACGCCGCTCGCCGACGACGAGCTGATCCGCCGCGACCTGCTCGCCTCGGCCTCGGAGATCCTCGGCACCCTGAGCCCCGACGACGTCGCGACCATCACGGCCGCGATCGAGGGCGATCCCGAAGGCCGCGCGGGCGTCGCGCCGGCCACCTTCCGCAAGCGGCTCGAGCGCGCGCTCGTCCGCCTGCGCGCTGCGTGGAGGTCGAAACATGGCGTCCCGTGAGCCCGACGTGCCATCCGTTTCGGTGATCGACGAGGCCGCGCTCACCGCGCGTGCGCGTCGCAGCTACGAATGGGGCCGCGCTCGTGCCGGGCTGCGCGGCGCGTGGCCGCTCGCGCTGGTCCTGCCGCTCGCGCTGGTGACGCAGGGCGCCGCGCGCGCACCGACGACGCTGGCGGTGGCCGCGACGCTGCTGGTGCTGGCGATCGTGCTCGGCTGGCGCGGCGGAACGTTTGCGCGCGGCGCCACCGCGGGCTTCTTCGCGGGCCTGCCACCGCTGATCTTGCCCGCGATCGTGATGGCGCGCAGCCACGGCTGCGCCGAGTGCCAGCTCATGGGCACCGGCCTCGCCGGCGACCGCTGGCCCGAGTGCCTGATCGCCTGCACCATGGGGGGCGTGCTCGCGGGCGTGTTCGTGGGCCTGCGCGCCGCCCGCGAGGCTCGCTCGCCCTGGCGCTTCGCCGCCTCCGCGGCGCTGGTCGCCGGCATTACGGGCGCGCTCGGCTGCTCGCTCGTCGGCGCGGCCGGCGCGGTGGGCATCTTTGCGGGCCTCACCCTCGGCGCCGCGCCGACCTTGTTCATCTATCGCCAGCGCGCAGCCTCGTAGCCTCTTTCGAGGCTTCCGAGGCTGCAAGATACAGGCGGCGGCCGGTTGCGCCCACCCTTCGGCGTCAGTCGGACCGGGCCGACACGATGCGCCACAGCGCCACGAGTGCGCGCGCGGCCGGCCGCCGCCATCATCCTGGTCACAGGGACTGTTCGGCTTGCATCCTCCTCACAGCGACCCAAATTTTATGCCCAGAGCGGCAACCCCGCAAGTGGTCCCTTGCGGTACGTTCGCGCCGGACATGACCAGGTTCTTGAGCACTGCTGATACGCTCGCCGACTTTGCCGTCTCAGCATTTTCGTACGACGGCGTCAGCCGTCCCGTCTACCGGCTCGGCCGTGGCCCCGGCGTCGTGCTCATGCACGAGGTCCCGGGCATCACGCCCGAGGCCGCGCGGCTCGCGCGTCGAATCGCCGTTGACGGCTTCAGCGTGTTCATGCCGTCCTTGTTCGGCACGCCGGGCAAGCCGTTCACCGCGACCTACGCGGTGCTGCAGCTCGCGCGCGCCTGCATCGCCGGCGAGTTCGCCGCCCTCGCCGAGCGCCGCTCCGGGCCGATCGTCGACTGGTTGCGTGGGCTCTGCCGCGCCGCGCACGCCGAGCTGGGCGGCCCGGGCGTGGGCGTGATCGGTATGTGCTTCACCGGCAACTTCGCGCTCGCGCTCATGGCCGACGAATCGGTGGTCGCGCCGGTGACCAGTCAGCCATCCCTGCCGGTGACCGGCCGCGGCCGCGCCAGCGCGCTCCACGTCTCCGACGCGGATCTGGTGCAGCTGCGAAACCGCGCCGCCGCCGGCGTGCCGCTGCTCGGGCTGCGCTTCTCGGGCGATGCGCTGTGCCCGGCCGCCCGCTTCGCGCGCCTGCGCGAGGAGCTCGGCGACGGCCTCGAGGTGATCGAGATCGATTCCTCACCCGGGAACCGGCACGGGATCCGCCGGATCGCGCACAGCGTGCTCACGCTCGATCTCGTCGACGAGGCGGGGCATCCGACGCGCGTGGCGCTCGAGCGCGTGCTCGGGTTCCTCAGGGAGCGGCTCGGTCCGGCGCCGGCGCCGGGACCCGCGACGATCTGACGATCTGAGGATCAGCTATTGACGCCCACTGTGCGTGGTCGCGCGTCTGACGCGCGGGCGCGGCGGCAGCGCGCGCGGCGGCTGCCGCTGCACGATGCTGGGCCTTCGCGGCCCGGGCCCGATAGGTGGCGGCGGCAGCGGCGGCGGGGCGATCAGGGCGGCCTTCGGCATGGGCGGGGGCGCCGCCGGACGTCCGTCGGGCAGCCGGGGCTGCGGCCGGAACGCGCCGCGCTCGAGCGTCGACTCTTCGGATTCGCGGGTGAGCTCGATCGAGGTGAGCTGCTGGCTCGCCTCGCGCGGCGGCGCGCTGGGCGCGCGCACCATGAGCGCGGTCGCCAACCCGGAGAGCGTCGGTGGCCGCGCGTTGGTGCCGTGCGCGAGCGCGCGGTCGATGGCCTCGATGAGCAGGGGATTCCAGCCGCGCTGGCGCAGCTCGCCCATGGTCGCGCCAGTGGCCGCGTGCAGCATCTCCGCGGCGATCGCGGCGACTGAGTAGACGTCGGCGCGCGGCCCCAGGACGCCGCCGCTGCGCGCCTCGGGCGCGAGGCCGATGCTCTCGTGCTGCAGCGCCGCGAGCAGCGGCCGGCGCGTCAGCGCGCTCCACATGCCGAGCCCGGCGACCACCACGCCACTCTCGGTGACGAGCACGTCGCGCGCGGTCAGCAGGCCGTGGAAGCGGCCCTCCTCGTGCGCGGCGGCGAGCGTGGCCGCGAGCTGGCCGACCACGTTGCGCACGTCGGTCGTCGACGGCCTCCAGCGCAGCAGCCGCACGCGCAGGCACTCGGCGCCGAGCGTCGGCACGGTCAGGTAGGTCATGCCGCGCGCCACGCCGCCGCCCAGGATACGCAGCGCGCCCGGCACCTTGCTGTTCATGCTCTCTCGCGCCGCGAGCATGAAGCTGCGCTGCGTGTTCGAGTCGCCCGCGAGCGTCGGAGCGATCACCCACAGCGAGGCCTCGCGACGCTCGCGCAGGTCGAGCGCGTGGACCTCCCGATAGACGGGGGTCTGCCTCGTGGTGGCGAGGATCCGGTAACGCTCTCCAATGTGTTCGTACGCGTGGCTCATCAGGACGGCTGGGCCCATGCGGGCCTGCCGGATTACATCTGCAGCCGCCGTGCCGGCAGCATGCAGAGGAAAAGCGCGGATAACCCTCTGAAACGAGGCGGGTTGACGCACGGCGCCGAGACGTGTCGGCCTGGGGGTGTGGACTCCAGCCCACGGTGAGGCGCTGCCGCCTCGAGAAAGATGCCCGCAGAATTGGCCGCCTGCGGGCGCGCGGCCCTTGTCGGCGGAAGGGAATGGCGCCCTCACCGCTGATTCTCACGTACGCCAGCGTGCGCTGGTGACCGACCGCTTCACGCGCCGCGCCGCACTAGCCCTTCACGCACAGCACCTGCTTCAGCTCGGCCACGACCTCGACGAGATCGGCCTGGTTCGCCATGACCTTGTCGATGTCCTTGTACGCCATCGGGATCTCGTCGACCACGCCGGCGTCCTTGCGGCACTCCACGCCCGCGGTCTGCTCGCGCAGATCCTCGACCGTGAACTTCTGCTTGGCCTTGCTGCGGCTCATCCGGCGACCCGCGCCGTGCGACGCGCTCATGAACGCGTCGGGGTTGCCCAGCCCGCGCACGATGTAGCTCTTCGTGCCCATCGAGCCGGGGATGATGCCCAGGTCGCCCACGCCGGCGCGGATGGCGCCCTTGCGGGTCACCATCAGCTCCTCGCCGAAGTGCGTCTCCTCGGCCACGTAGTTGTGGTGGCAGTGGACCGCCTCGCCGAAGCCGAGCGATGGGAACTGCTCGGTCAGCACCTGCTTGTACAGGTGCAGCATCACGGCGCGGTTCAGGCGCGCATACTCCTGCGCCCAGAAGAGATCACGGCGGTAGGCGTCCATGTCTCCCGTGCCGGCCAGGAACACCGCCAGGTCGCGATCCTTCAGCGCCTGGTTGTGCTCGAGCTTGCGCGCCTTCGCCATGTGGATCTCGGCGAGGGTCTTGCCGATGTTGCGGCTACCCGAGTGCAGCATCAGCCACACGTTGTCCGAGGTGTCCAGGCACAGCTCGATGAAGTGGTTGCCGCCGCCCAGCGTGCCGAGCTGCTGGCCGACCTTCTTCGAGAGATCCTGGACGCTCTGGGTCAGCTCACCGAAACGGCCGAGGAGCAGGGCGATCTCGTTGCCGAGCGCCATGTCCTCGCGCCCGACCTGCTTGACCATCGGCTCGGCGTGCGCCGAGAAGCCCACCGGGATGGCCTCCTCGATCGCGAGCCGCAGCTTCTTCAGGTTATCGGGCAGCTGGTTCGCCCGCAGTGTCGTCTGCACCGCGGCCATGCCGCAGCCGATGTCGACGCCGACCGCGGCCGGCGCGACCGCACCACGCATGGCGATGACCGAGCCCACGGTCGCGCCCTTGCCCACGTGCACGTCGGGCATGACCGCGACGTGGTGCGCGACCCACGGCAGGCTGGCGATGTTCTTCAGCTGATCGAGCGCCTGCGACTCGACCTCCTCGATCCGGGTCCACAGCTTGACCGGGACATTCTTCGTCTTCAGCTCGGACAACATGGTTTCCTCAGTATTGTTCGGTTTGGGTGATGGATGGGGGCCGCGCAGAGGAACTACTCCTCCAGCTCGGTGTTCCAGTACGCGACGTCACGCAGCCACGCGCGCCAGCTGTCGGGCATGCCCGGCTGGAAGCTGAACGTGAGGCTCAGCACCTCGGGCAGCTTCTTCGGGCGCACCGGCAGCGTGCGCAGCTTCATGTTCGCCTGCGCGGGCGTGCGCCCGCCCTTCTTCTGGTTGCAGCGCATGCACGCGATCACAATGTTCTCCCACGTGGTCTTGCCGCCGTGCGCGCGCGGCACCACGTGATCGTAGGTCGCCTCGTGGCGGGCCACCTTCACGTGGCAGTACTGGCAACGCGCGCCGTCCCGCGCGTACACGTTCTGGCGGCTGAACTTGACCGCCTTCCGCCTGCCGCGGATGGCGCGCAGGAAGCGCACCACCGACGGCATCTTGAGGGTGAAGGTGATCGAACGGATCTCCTTGTCGTCGTACTCCTCGACGACCTCGACCTTGCCCAGGAACAGCAGCGCGACCGCACGCTGCCAGTGGACACGAGCCACCGGCTCGTACCCCGCGCTCAGCACCAACGTCTCCATGCTCGTGTCCTCCTCTCCGGGCGCGCTGGGATCCAGCGCCCTGTTCTGTTGCTCTGCTACGGGTGCCCTCGGGTGGAATCGAACCACCTCACCTGGCTTCGGATGCCCGGGTCGCGTCCTCGCGCGCGGGCCATGACTTTGCTCGCCTTCCCTCGCGCGCTGGAATGCCGCGCACGAGCCCGAGCTGGGCATGTTCCACCTGGTGCTGCACGCGATCGTGCAGGCCATCGCGGCGGCCGCGGCTGAACCGCTTCACCATGGGCGGCCGCCTCTACCAGCGGCGTGGCTTCCGCGGCGTGACCAGACTAGCGCGCGTTGCCTGGTCCGCCCGGAGAGACTCGAACTCCCAGTCGTCCGCTTATCGAGCGGCTGCACTGCCATTGTGCTACGGGCGGAAATGCGGCCCTCGTCTGGGACGGGCCGCTCGGTCTGCCTGGCAGGAGTCGAACCTGCTGCTTCCCCGTTCCAAGCGGGGTTGTCTACCGATGACTTACAGGCAGATGAAACGGGTGCTGCGGAGGGTCCGCCCGGAGTTGCACCGGGGTGATCGCGGGTTGCAGCCGCGTGCCTCGCTATCTCGGCCACGGACCCATGGTTGCGCTGGTACCGCCGGAAGGATTCGAACCCTCGCCGTCAGCGTTCGTAGCGCTGCGTCCCATCCATGGAACGGCGGCATGCAAGGGCGCGTCGCGCCCGGTGCGCACGGATGGAATCGAACCATCTCTTCTTCCTTGTCGAGAAAGTGCTCTGCCACTGAGCTACGCGCGCGAAAACAATCCGCCGGCCGAACGAGTGAGCGCCGCAGGAAGACTTCGTGTGCGGGAATTGAACCCGCCACCGGGCTTGCGCCCGGACCACCCGGCCACGAGTTTGCGTGGGGTAACCCTGCGACTACGGCTCGAACCGACGAATCCTGGAGCTCCGGGACCGGACGGGACTATCGGTCCAGGTGCAAGGTCTTGGCGCTGGTGGCGCTCGCGGGGAGGTAGACGTCCTCGCTCGGCGTGATCAGCCGTGGGTAGCCACGCTCGCGGGCGTGGGCGCGCTGCTCGTGCACCAGCCCGGTAACGTCCTCGATGCCGAGCAGCCACTCGCTCGCGTACCTGCGCAGGGTCTCGCCGCGCAGCCCGAGCTGGACGGCGCGACGGTCGAGCGCGCGACCGCCGGGATCGTGGTCGGGGTCCCATTGCAGCCGCACCTCCGAGTCGTTCACGGCGCGACGCCAGTCGGCCTCGTCCGGCCAGCGGGTGCGGTCGTGGCTCGACGGCACGCAGCCGGCGAGGATCTCCTCGAACGCCGCCTTGCGCAGCGTCACCGCCAGCACGATCTCCTGGTCGGGTTTCTCGCCCCAGCCGCTGCGGTACATCATCCAGAGGAAGTTCGGCTTGATCCAGCTCATGCGGCCGAGGCTGAACTCGCCGCCGAACCGGCCATGCTCGGCGGCGTAGTGGCCGATCGCCGGCCGGTAGGCCTGGTAGACGACCACCGAGTCGGCGTCGTGCTGGGCCAGGATGTGGCGCCCCGCGGTCGGCCAGCGGTGCGCCTGCGCCAGATAGGGTTCCAGCTTCAGCTTCGAGGTGCTCATCAG
>JBKJOI010000140.1:0-7522 GCA_046595695.1 Haliangiales bacterium
GCCGCGCCGCCGCGCCCCAAGAAGGCGCGCGTCTTCGATTTCGGCGCGATGAGCTTCGAGGGCACGATGCGCACGCCGCAGCTGCTCTACTTCCTGGGGCGCGTGAAGCAGGAGCTCGATCGCGCCTCGCTGGAGAAGCGCTCGTTCATGCCCGAGCTCGTGCGCACCGTCGACGAGGGAGGCCTGTAGGTGGCGAGCCAGGCCAAGAAGATCTTCGACCCGACCGCGCCGCGGCTGCGCGTCTCGCAGGTGTGGCGCGAGGAGGTCATGGACGAGAAGATCCTCGCGGTCCCTGCCAACGTATCGCTCGGCAACCACCCGGGCGCGACCTTCGTCGCCGCCGACATCGGCCTGCCGCCCAACTTCCAGCTGTTCCGCCACGGCGAGCGCGGCTACGTGCTGACCCTCGGCCTGGGCATGGGCGGCGAGATCTTCCTCGGCGGTCGCCTGCAGAAGGTCGCCGACGTCGTCGCCGGTGGCGGCGCGCTGGGGGGCACCGAGGGCAGCGCGGGCTCCTTCCGCGCCATCCCGGTGGGTCCCGGCGACTGGGGCGTGCTGCACCTCGATGGCACCGGCGAGCACGTCGTGTTCTTCCAGTTCGTCACCCCCGACGCGCCCATCCCGCGCAGCACCTTCGACGACGAGCTCTTGCTGCCGGCGTTCATCTTCTCGATGGCGCTACATGCGCTGTTCATGACCTCCAACTGGTACTTCGTGCATAACCCGCCCGGTCAGTTCGCCTTCCGCCAGACCGACGCGCTCGCGAACATCGTGGTGCTGCGCCCGGAAAAGCCGGTGGCGCTGCCCAAGGTCGACAATCCGCAGGCGGGCATCGAGGACGCGAAGGAAGAAGCGCCGCCGGCCTCCGCCGAGGGCTCGGAGGGCAAGTCGGGCGGCGAGGGCGAGAAGCCACGCGAGCGCGATCCGGATCCGGGCGACACCGCGCCGCCCTCCGAGATCAAGACCAAGGTGCGCCAGCGCGGCCTGCTGGTCCACGGCGGCAAGCTGGCGTCAGTGAGCAGCGCGATGCCCTCCGACCGCCTGGGCAACGCCCTGTCGCGCCTGAAGGGCCCCGAGAACGGCGGCCGCGCCGGCTACGGCAAGGGCAAGGGCACCGGCGTCGGGCCCGGCGAGGGCACCGGCACGCTCACGCGCTCGAACGGCAAGGGGGTGGGCGGGGGTGGCACCGCGCACGCCGATGTCGTCACGCAGGGCAAGATCGACTCGGGCGGCACGCGCGCGCCCAAGGGCACGCCCGGCGGCGCGGCGCTCGGCGAGAAGAAGGTCGGCGTGGTCATCAACAGCGCCGAGGGCGACTTCGACGGCCTCACCGAGGCGCAGGTCATGAAGGTCGTGATGGCGCGCAAAACCATGTTCCAGGCCTGCTTCGAGAAGGAGCTGCAGCGGCTGCCCAACCTGTCGGGCACGGTCTCGGTGACCTGGCGCATCGACGCCGGCGGCGCCGTGACCATGTCCAAGCTGAAGTCCTCGACCATGGGCAACGCGGCGGTCGAGAGCTGCATCGTGCGACGCGTGAAGGACCTCAAGTTCCCGTCCTCCGCCGACGGCCTCTCGACCTTGGTGACCATACCCTTCGGCTTCTCGGGGGCGAAACGGTAGCCATGACGCAGCCTGTCCACAGCGCGCTCGGCGCGCTCGTCCTGCTCGCCGCCTGCGGCGCCAAGGATCCGGTCTACATCGATCCCACGCCGCGCGGGATCGAGGTCGACCCCGACATGATGCTCGTGGCCGGCGTCGCGTCGGTGCAGCTACCCGTGCGCGTGGAGACCCCGACCCAGAACGTCGAGCGGCAGCGGCTGGCCATGCAACTCGGCCTCACGCCCGAGCAGGTGCCGCAGGTGCGCCGCGACGACTACGACGTCTCGATCGAGTGGACCATCAAGAACCTGTCCACCGAGGCCGGCACCGCGACCATCTCGGTGATCGGCGCCAGCGAGTACTGGCTCTACGACCCGACGCTGTTCGTGCTCGATCCCGAAGAGGACGATCCGCCGCCGCCTTTGCTCGGCGGCATCCCGGTGCTCGTGCCGGCGAGCGGCCAGGTCTCGGGGCTGTTCCGTGAGGACCAGGTCGCCGAGGCGGCGCAGGACTGGGACGCGATCAGCCGGGGCGGCGTGGTCGCGCAGAACGCGATGCTCACGCAGTGGCCGACCGGCGAGGTGAACGGCGGCACCGGCGGCGAGCTGCTGGTGATCCCGGCGGCCGCGGTCGCGGCGATCGTTCGCTTCGACCTGACCTTCGACGCCGACCGCCACATGGTGCTGGAATACGTGCTGCGGGTGCGCGACCATGGCGACCGGCTGGCACCGTACGAGCCCGACGTGGGCCGCCTGGTACCACCATCGATGACGGCGTTCCAGCCCGTGCTTCCGATGCCCTGACCTGTGACCCCGACCCGAGCCTGACGACCGACGACGATACGTGACCGAGCGCGCGCCCAACCTTCGTAGCACGCAGGCCTCGAGAGCCACCCTCGCCGCCGTGGCCGCCCTCGTGGCCGTCGCCCTGCCCGCGCGCGCCGATGCCGCGCCCAAGTACGCGCACGGCTATTACGCCGAGATGGGCCTGGGCGCCCAGTTCTTCCTGGGTGATTCGGGCAAGTACATCGTGCCGGGCCCGAGCTTCGTGCTGCGCAGCGGCTACGATCTGTTCCCCTGGCTGTCCATCGGTGGCCGGCTCGCCGCCGGGATCCACGAGGGCGACGTGCCGCCGCCGCCCGATCAGGAGTACCTGCAGCTGCTCGAGGGCGCCGCCGAGGGCCGCCTCACCCTCCGAATCCGCCGCGTCTCCGTGTTCGCGCACGGCGCGCTCGGCTTCGGCTACGTCACGACCAACCTGCTCGACAAGGTCGGCGTCACGACGCCCGACGAGTCGGTGTCGCCGCTCTTCGGCGCCGGAGGTGGCATCGGCTACCACACGCAGAACCGCCACTTCTCCCTGGGCCTGGTCGCCGACTACACGGTCTTCCCCAGCTTCGACGGCGCGCAGGCCGTGTCGGTCAGACTGTTCCTGCGGTACGTCAAGTAGGGCCAGCCGCCCCCAGCTGCGGTCGATAGCCCCCGGCGTGGCCTCCCGCCTTACGGCTTCCAGTAGAGCTCGACGCGGTTCTTGCCGGTCTGCTTGGCGCGGTAGAGCGCGGTGTCGGCGAGCCGTAGCAGCTCGTCCGCGGCCTCGACGCCGCTCTCGGGGTAGCTTGCCAGGCCGAGCGACACGGTCACGCGGATCACCTTGTCGTCGGCGCTCACGCGCGCCTCGCTGATGTCGATGCGCATGCGCTCGGCGACCGCGTGCGCGTCGAGCATGCCGGTGCGCGGCAGGATGAAGGCGAACTCCTCGCCGCCGTAGCGCGCCGCGATGTCGACGCCGCGCATGTTGCGGCGCATGACCTGCGCGACCTCGCGCAGCACGCGGTCGCCGACGCCGTGGCCGTAGGTGTCGTTCAGCTTCTTGAAGTTGTCGACGTCGAGGAGCACCACCGCGAACTCGGTGCCGTAACGGCGCGCGCGCTCGAGCTCCTCGCGCAGCCGGCCGTCGAAGTAGCGGCGCACGAACAGCCCGGTGAGCCCATCGACGGTGGCCAGCTCATAGAGGCGTGCGTTCTGGATCGCGGTGCCGGCCTGCGCGCCGATGGCCTCGAGCACGCGCTGCTGGTTGAACCCGAAGGTGCGCGGCTCGCGGCTCTGCACCGAGAGCACGCCGACCATCTCGCCGTAGCGCGTGATGGGCACGCCCAGCCACGCGCGGATACCGGCGTCGCCCGCGGTGCGGTGCTCGCCACGGCGCAGGTCGGGCACCGACAGCGGCTTGCCGCTCTCGATCACCACTGACGACAAGCCCTCGCCCGGGCGGGCGCGCACGCGCGCGAACTCGCCCTCGCTGCGGTCGAAGCAATCGACGATGAAGTCGGAGCCCAGCTCGCCCTCGCGCAGCGCGACCGCGACCAGCTCGGCCTCGGGGATGGCGGCGAGCGTCTCGCGCGCCGTGATCTCGAGCAGCTCGGCGAACTCGAGCGACGAGCCGAGCGCGTGCGCCGAGCGGTTGAGCGTCTCGAGCTCGGACAGCCGCTGGCGCAGGCTCGTGCCCGCGCGCGCCAGCCGGTTGAACACGAAGTTGATCAGCAAGTAGGTCGCGCCCAGCAGCACGAAGCCGAGCGGGTGCTCGGTCTCGTAGACGAGCACCACGACGACGCCCAGCGGCAGGAGCGTGGTCTCGGCCAGGATCCCGGGCAGCGCCATACGCTGCCACACCGTGCGCGACGGCGTACCCGCGAGCACCAGGCGCAGGCCCTGCAGCAGGTAGTGCAGCACCAGCAGCGTCGCGCCCGCCGCGAACACGATGCCGATCACCTCGGGCTCGCGCCCGACCGCCGCCTGCAGCATGCGCTCGTCGAGGCCGTAGACCGCGCCGACGCCGAACAAGAGCGCCCCGGTCATGCCGGGGTAGAAGAGGACGTACGCCAGGCTCTCGCCCAGCTTGCGCGACTGCCGCCGCCCCGAGGCGTCGTTGCCGAGCAGGCGCAGGAGCACGTCGATGGTCAGCGCGATCGCGACCAGCCGGCCCGCCGAGACCGCGCCCAGGCACACCGCCGCGGCCACGTAGAACGCCGAGTCGAGCGAGACCAGCGTCTCGGGCAGAACGCGGAAGGCGAGCAGGCGCGCGCCCGCGATGACCAGGAAGAACAGCGTGAACGACAGCAGGTCGGTGGCGTGCGGCGTCGGCTGCGTGCGCGTCGCCCAGGCGAGCGCGGCCCAGCCGGCCACGCCGAAGACCATCATGTACGCGATATGCGCGCGGCGTTCGGCGGGCGCGGGCACACCATCACGCCCCGCGGGCGCTGACGGCGCGGCTCCCCGCTCTTCCCCCTCGGACATCCGTGTTACGTTACCGCCCCGCTCACGGAGGAGGCACGAAAATGGGACTTCTCGACGGCAAGGTCGCTCTCGTCACCGGCGCTGGCAACGGTATCGGCCGCGCCCACGCGCTGCTCTTTGCCAAGGAAGGCGCGAAGGTCGTCGTCAACGATCTGGGCGGCGCTCGCGACGGCTCGGGAACGGGCAGCGCGCGCCCCGCGCAGCAGGTGGCCGACGAGATCAAGGCCGCCGGCGGCGAGGCGGTCGCCAACTACGACGACGTGAGCGAGCGCCCGGGCGCGGAGGGCATGGTCAAGCAGGCGGTCGACGCCTTCGGCCAGCTCGACATCCTGGTCAACAACGCGGGCATCCTGCGCGACAAGACGCTGCTCAAGCTCGAGGACGCCAACTGGGACATCATCATGAAGGTGCACCTGCGCGGCACCTACCTTTGCACGCAGGTCGCGGCCAAGCACATGGCCGAGCGCGGCAAGGGCGGGCGCATCATCAACACCTCGAGTGTCTCGGGCCTCATGGGTAACTTCGGCCAGGCCAACTACTCGGCCGCCAAGGCCGGCATCTACGGCTTCACGCGCACCGCGTCGATGGAGCTCAAGAAGTACAACATCACGGTGAACGCGCTCGCGCCGGTCGCGCTGACGCGCCTGACCGAGGATCTGCCCATGCTGGCGGCGCTGCCGAACGCCAAGGAGATGCTCGCGCCCGAGCACATCTCGCCGGCGGTGCTCTTCCTCGCCAGCGACCTGGCCGCCGACTTGACTGGCATCGTGCTCGCGGCCGAGGGCGCGCGCATGTACATGTTCAAGATGCTGCAGACGAACGCGGTCGTGGCGAAGGACGGTCTGCACTGGACGGCTCAGGAGATCAAGGAACGCTGGCAGGAGATCGCGGGCGGGAAGTAGCAGGGGAAAGCGACGCCGGACGGGGTCACCGTCCGACGGCGGAAGTCCGTTCGGTTCAGCCGACGGAGAAGTCGATGATGATCACGCCGCGGGGCGGCGTCTCGGCGTCGGACTCGGCGGGCCGGCTCTGGCCGGCGGGCAGCGGGTCGTGGTAGGGCACTTCGACCACGGTCGGACGCTGCTCGTCGTAGCGCCGCTGATCTTCTTCCCGACGCCGAATCTCTTCTATGATCCACGGGTCGAGCATGGTCCCCGGCTCCTTTCGGGCCTGCGCCCTTACGCTCCTGATGATGCAAGTAGTACGCCCCGTGCAGCCAGATGTATCTGATCTCTGTAACTAGCTGATCTTAATGATCCCTGATCTGGATAGCGACTTTGTAGGCCAACGTCGCACTGGCCTTGGGACCCTGCATCTCATGTCATATCCGATGCCGAGAAACGTCGCCTGGGTGACAGCACGTCGAAAGTGTCAACGGTTACAGGATCTTGTCCACGTCCGCTGACCTTGAACTTTTTGCGATAGAGCCGCGTTCTGTCGGCCACATCTGGGGCCTGGGGACCTGGCAGCGCGAAACCGGGCACTTGAAGCGGGAGCTCTACTGGAAGTCGTCGATCTTCCAGGCACCGTCTTCCTTCTTAAAGACGATTTCGGCACGGTCCCCATACTGCAGGCGGGCCTCGTCGCCCTCCACCTGGATGGGACTATCGATGGCGCCCTTCAGCTTGGAGACCATGTCGGAGATCTCCTGCGCCCGCTCACCTTCGAACTCGGTGCGTAGCTGGTCTGCGGTCATGGCGTAGGCCTTGGGCACGAAGCGCGTCAGCACGTCGTAGCGCTTGAGCTCGACCGCACGCAGAAACGATCGCAGCGCGTTCTTGGGCGTGTCCTGCGGGTAGTAGTCGAGCGGGTTGGAGTCGATGCGCCAGGCACCGTCCTCCTCGACGAGGGTCATCTCGTCGCGGAGGTCGTCGTACACGTAGGTCGCGCGCACGTCGACCTGGCGCTTGCCCGACTTGAGCCTCCCGGCGGTCTCCTTCACGTCGCGCGGGCTCTCGCGCATCATGCGAACGAAGTCGTCGCGCGTGTGCTCCTTCTTGTAGCGATCCGACATGAGGTCGTAGGCGCGGTCGTAGTCGCCGACCTCGAGCGCGGCCACATACGAGTCGACCGCGCCGAGTGGGCGCGTCGCCGACGCGCCACCGCAAGCGACCACGAGCGCCATCCCCAAGGCGCAGGCGAAGAAGCGAAGCATGCGCCAGTTATAGCAGCCCGACGCGGGCCGCGGTCAGGCGAACGGCTGCGCCGCGACGGCCCGCGCTTGATCGACGGCGCGCCGGTCGCGCTGCTTCATGTCGGGGCCGACGTGACGCATCGCCGGAATGGAGAAGATCGCGGCCAGGAGCACGCACACCGTGGGCAGCATGAGCGCGTGCTGCAGGCCGACCAGGCTCGACATGGCACCGACGCCGAGCGCCGCCGGCCCCGAGCCGAGCAGGTGCAGGAAGAACGAGAACGACGCCTGCGCGGTCGAGGCCTTGTCGTTGTCGACCACGTCGTCGATCACCGCCGCCATCGGGCCGTTATACCAGGGGATGAAGAACATCATCAGCCACGAGCAGATGTAGAACGGTATGCCGTTCGGCAGGTAGATCGCGCCGACCGCGAATGGCACCGCGAGGAAGAACCCGATCGCGAGGACGGGCGCGTGCTGACCATCGCGATCGGGT
>JBKJOI010000320.1:0-5450 GCA_046595695.1 Haliangiales bacterium
GCTCGAGGTCGTCACCTTCGGCGCGTTCGGCCGGCTGTGGCTCGGCGGTGGCGAGGCCGAGATCGCCGAGGCCGCCAAGGCGATCGAAAAGGTGCTCGGATCGATCACGGGGCGAGAAAACCCCTAAGGCGATCCGGCGCAGCCGCCCGGGGCTCAGCGCGCTGCCTTCAGGCCCTCGGCCGCGCTCTTGCGCACGCGCGGCAGCGGATCGTCGAGCGCCGCGAGGAAGCAATCGGTCGCGGCGTCTCGGGCGCCGCGCTCGAGCAGGAGCCAGCCGAGCGCCACGCTCGCCTCGCCCGCCCGTACCGAGGCCGGGTAGCGGCTCAGGTACTGCTCGAGGGCTCGAATCGCAGCGTCGGCGCGCCGGCCGCGCGCGAGCGCGACCGCGCGCCAGAACGAGGCGTCCTCGGCGAGACCCGCGTCGTTGGTCGACAGGGCGCGCTCGAGGCTTCGTTTCTCCGGCCGGAGGGGGCACGCGCGCCCCCGTGCCGGCCGCGCCACGATCGCGACATGGTTGGCGCGATTGCCGGGCCCTGCCGGATCCGTATCGGCGTAAGTAGCTGATAGTGTGCAAAGATTCGCGGCGCACCCCTTGCTCCTCCGCAAGGCACCATGATGAATCTCACTCGAGCCCTGGTCCTGGCGGTCGCTGCGGCGGGCAGCAGCGCCGCTCTGGTCGCCGCGCCGCGCGTGGCCTCCGCCTGCGGCGGCTGCTTCTCTCCACCCGAGACCATCACTGCGGTCGAGGCGCATCGCATGGTGATCGCGCTGTCGACCACGCAGACCACGCTCTGGGATCAGATCCGCTACTCGGGCGACCCCGAGGACTTCGTGTGGGTGCTGCCGGTGCCCGACGCCATGGCGACCATCGCGCTGGCGGCGCCCGAGTTCTTCGACGTCATCGATAGCCAGAGCGCGCCACAGGTGCAGGCGCCGCCGATCTTCTGCCCGGTCGGGGGCGACACGGGCGGCGGCTTCGGTTGCGGCACGATGTCGGCGGACAGCGCCGCTTCCGATGACGACTCCGCGAACGAGCCGCCCACCGAGGGCGTCACCGTCTACGATACCGAGACGGTCGGCCCCTACGAGACCGTCACCATCGGCGCCGAGGACGCGAACGCGCTGTACACCTGGCTGAACGAGCACGGCTACGCGGTGCCCGTCGAGACCGTGCCGACCATCGAGTGGTACGTCCAGCAGCAGCATGTATTCGTGGTGATGCGCCTCGCGCCCGGCAAGGGCGTCGAGGCCATGCAGCCGGTGCGCGTGCGCTACCCCGGCTACATGGCGACCTTCCCGCTCAAGATGGTCACCGTCGGCGCGTACGGCGCCGTGGATCTGTCGCTGTGGGTGATCGCCGAGCAGCGCTACGAGACCGGCAACTACACGACCGTGCGCATCGACCCCGCCGCGCTGGTCTGGGACTTTGCGCTCGGGCGCTCGAACTACGGCCAGCTCTTCGGCAACGCCATCGACGCCGCGGGCGGGCGCGCCTGGGTCGTCGAGCACGCGGTGCCGTTCGATCAGTTCTACTTCGACGCCGCGGCCGCGGACGACGTGACCGAGGCTCGCGCCGGCCAGCCGTACCCGTACGTCACGCGCCTGCGCTCGCGCATGCTGATCGATCACCTGACCGACGATCTCGAGCTGCGCCCGGCCGCCGACGCCAGTCAGGTGTCCAACTTCCTGCAGGTGCAGACCGCGCTGAACGCGCCGGTCTGCCCGCCCGTGACCTCCGACGAGGAGGGCACCTGCGCGGTCGCCATCAGCGGCCGCGCGCGCGCCGCGCTGGCGCCGCTCGGACTGGGCCTGCTGCTCCTCGTGGCTATGCGGGCAAGACGTCGGCGAACACGTAGCCATCGCGCGTGATCACCTCGCCGCCGCGCACCGCGATGGGCGTGCGGAACATGGGTCCGGCGCACGCAAAGGTGTGGAACTCGCCGTTCTCGCCGCACGGGTCGACCGGTCGGGGCAGCTCGCGGATGAGCGCGGCGTCGTAGCGGCGGCCGGCGAAGCGCGCCGGCAGCACGCGCGGATCGACGCACGTGACCATGGCAGCCAAGCCCTGGCCGAGCATCTCGCGCGCGAACACGTGGGTGTCGCGCCGCCACAGGGGGAAGACCGCGGTCATGCCCACGTCGTGCAGGCGCAGCTCGCGCCAGGCACGCACGTCGGCCAGGTAGAGGTCGCCGAACACCAGGTGCGTGATGCCGTCGAGGCGCAGGCGGCGCAGCGCGGCGGTCATCTCGCGCTCGCTGCAGTCGCCGTGGTCGCCGTGGTCGCCGTGGTCGCCGTGGTCGCCGTGGTCGCCGTGGTCGCCGTGGTCGCCGACGCACGGCGCGGGCAGGCGCACCTTGAAGCAGGGCAGGCCGAGCGCCTCGGCCTGGCGGTCGAGCAGCTCCTCGCGCACGCCGTGGACGGACATGCGCCCGCTGTCCTCGGTCAGGGTGGCGAGCAGCCCGACGATCTCCAGCTCGCCGAGGGCACGCGCCGCGTGCAGCGCGAACGCGCTCTCCTTGCCGCTCGACCAGGACACGAGTGCCCGAGGACGCGCGCGGACCGGCTTCGCCAGGGTTCCCATGTGGCACGATCTCTACGCGCGCAACGTCGCGGGCGCAAGCGGGCGAGGCCGCGCGCCCGAGGACTAGTCCGACCCGGGAACCGGGAACAGCGGGCGCAGCCGCGCGAGCACCTGCTCGTGCAGCAGGCCGTTCGAGGCGATGAGCCCGCGCCGGTGCCACATGTCCGGGGCGTCGTAGACGAGCGGAGCGCCCCACAGATCCGAGATGCGGCCGCCCGCCTCGGCCAGGATCACCTCGGGCGCGCAGGTGTCCCAGGTCTTCGACATGGACGAGGGATTCACGTAGAGGTCGCGCTCGGCCAGCGCGATGAGCCCGAGCTTGAGGCCGACCGAGCCGATCTGGATCTCGTCGGCGGTGTCGAGCGCCCGCTTGACCTCGTCGATCTTGCCGGTGCGGTGCGACGCCGACGCGACCAGGCGCACGCCCTCGAGCGCGCTGGTGCTCGAGCAGGCCATGCGGCGCTCGAGGCCGCCCTCGGCGACGACGTACGAGCCGCGCCCCTCGGCCGCCCAGTAGAGGGTGTGACCGACGGGCTGGAAGACCACGCCGGCGCGCGGCCGCGCGCCGACGCACAGGCCGATCATGACCGAGAAGCCGGGCCGACCGCTGATGAAGTCCTTGGTGCCGTCGAGCGGATCGATGTACCAGACGCGGTGGCCGGGCTCGAGGCGGCGCGGATCGTCGTCGGCCTCCTCGGAGATCACGATGTCGTCGGGGAACGCCGCGCTGATGCCGGCGACGATCAGCTCGGAGGCCTCGCGATCGGCGCGCGTGACCGGCTCGTCGCCGGCCTTGCGGTCGACGGTGACGCCGGTGCCGCGGTAGCCGAGGATCAGCTTGCCGGCGACCAGCGCGAGCTCGCGGGCGACGGCCACCTCGTGAGCGAAGGCATCATTCTGAGCACCGGCGGGCGACATGAGCGCCGTTAGTATAGGTGCGCCCCGGCGCGCGTGATACACCTTCCGCGCGTGCGAGGCCGAGGCGCGATCCTGTTCGTCGGGCTGTTCGTGTCCTTCGCGTGGTTTTACCAGGCGGGCGGCTGGAACCAGAACTCACGCCTCGATCTGGTGCGCGCGATCGTCGAGCGCGGCACGCTGCGCATCGACGCCTACCGCCGCAATACCGGCGACTACGCGAAGAAGGGCGGGCACTACTACAGCGACAAGGCGCCCGGGCTGGCGCTCGCCGCGGTGCCCGTGGCCACGGTGGTGAAGCCCGTGCTGGGGACGGTGGGCTCACCCGCGTACGTGACCGGCCTGTCGTACGCGGTCACGTTGGCGCTCGCGGCGCTGCCGACCGCGCTCGCGGCGCTCTTGCTCTACCTCGTGGCGCTCCGGCTCGGCGCGGGCGTGGGCGGCGCCGCGCTCGCCGCGGTCTGTTTCGGGCTGGCGACGCCGGCGTGGACCTACGCGACGCTCTTCTTCGGGCACGCGCTGGCGACCGGGCTGCTGGTGGCGGCGTTCGCGGCGGCGGTGGCGCTGGGCGAGGCGGCCAGCGGGGCGCGCCGCGATCTCGCGCTCGCGCTCGGCCTGGGCGCGGCGGCCGGCTGGGCCACCATCACCGAGTACCCGTCGGCGGTGCCGTCGGCGATCTTGACCGGCTTCGCGCTCGCGCAGGTGTGGCCGGGCGGCTGGTCGCGCCGGGCGCGCGTGGCCGGCGCGGTGGCCGCGGGCGCGATGGTGGCGATCGCGGTGCTGGTCTCGTACAACCTGGCCGCGTTCGGCGCGCCGCTCGCCACCGGCTACGCGCACCTCGAGGGCTTCGCGGGCATGAAGGAGGGCTTCATGGGCGTGACCTACCCCAAGGCGCACGTGCTCGGCGAGATCCTGTTCGGCCGCTTCCGCGGGCTGTTCTTCCACGCGCCGGTGCTGCTCGCGGGCGTGCTCGGCTTCGGCCTGGCGCTGGCCACCGCGGCGCGCGGGCCGGTACGACGCGCCTACGCGGTGGCGCTCGCGATCGTCGTCTACTACGTGATCTTCAACGCCGCCTACAAGTACTGGAACGGTGGCTGGTCGTACGGGCCGCGCCACCTGGCGCCGGCGTTGCCCTTCCTGTGCCTGGGGCTCGCGCCGCTGTGGACGCGTGCGCGCGCGGCGCTGCGCGCGCCGATCGCGGCGCTCGCGATCCTCTCGGTGGGCATGACGCTGGTCGCGGTGTCGACCACCGGGCAGCCGCCCGAGTCCATGCGCCGGCCCATGAGCGAGCTCTTCTGGCCCGCCTTCGCTGCCGGCGACCTCGCGCTCAACCACCAGTCCTTCGACGAGGGCGGCGCCGATCCGCGCCGCCTGCGCGGCGGACAGATCGCGCACGACGCCTGGAACCTGGGTCAGGTCGTGGGCCTGCGCGGCCACGCCAGCCTGGTGCCGCTCGGCCTGGTGTGGGCGCTGTGCGCGGGCGCCTGGATCGTGCTCAGCCGGCGGTCTGCAGCCCCGCCGCGATCCCACTGACGGTCGTGAACAGGATCTCGCGGATGCGCGCCTGCTGCTCGACGGGCGCCTCGCGCAGCCGGCGCAAGAGCTCGATCTGCGCGTGGCTGAGCGCGTCGACGCACGGGTTGCGCCGCTCGACCGTCTGCGCCACCGTCGGCCACTCGGCGAGCAGCTTGGCGTGGCCGGTGACCTCGAGCACGCGCGCCACGGTGCGCGCGTGCTCGTCGCGGATCACGCCGAAGAGCACCTGCGCGTCGGGATCGGCAAGGCGCGCGTAGAACGCGGCGACGTCGATGTCGGCGCGCGTGAGCGCGAGCTGCGCGTTGTCGACGAGGGCGCGGAAGAACGGCCAGCTCGCGTACAGGTCGCGCGCGCGCTGGATGCCCTCCTGGGCGGCGATGGCGTCGAGCGCCGCGCCGACGCCGTACCAGCCGGGCAG
>JBKJOI010000149.1:0-4918 GCA_046595695.1 Haliangiales bacterium
CTCGGCGGGCGCGCGCGGCGACGTCGAGCGCTGGGACCTGGCGACCCATGAGAGCGTGGCGCTGCCGCCGCTGGGCCAGGCGGTGAACGACCTGCGCGTCTCCGCCGATCAGCAGCAGCTCGTCGCTGCAGCGACGCACGGGGTGGCCATCTGGGAGCGGCCGGCGAACGCCTGGCGCTGGCTCGAGGGCCACGAAGGCAGCGTCGCGCGCGCGGCGCTCTTGCCCGGCGATCGGATCCTCTCGGCCGGCGTGGACGCCGCGCTGCGCGTGTGGCCGGCCTCGGCGAACGTCCGGATGCTCGTCCAGGAGGCCTCGCGCGCCGGCGCGCTGGCGTTCTCTCCCGACGGGCAGCGGGTGGCCACCGGGCACCGGAGCGGCGTCGTGCACGTGGCGGAGCTGGCCACCGGCGCGCGCCTCCTGCGCACAGGCGCGGGCGACCCGGTCGAAGATCTCGCCTTCTCGCCGAACGGCACCGAGGTCGCGATCGCGCGCGGCCCGCAGGTGCAGGTGGTCCGCCTCGACGGCGGCGCGACGCGGGAGCTGAACGGACACACCGAGATCGTCTCCGACCTCGAGTACAGCGCCGACGGACGGACGCTCGCGACCACCAGCCTCGACGGCGAGATCCGGCTCTGGGACCTCGCCACCGGCCAGGCCCGCGTGCTGGCGGCCGACGCCGGCGTGACCCAGCTCGCGTTCTCCCCCGACGGCCGGGTGCTGGTCTCCGCCAGCTTCGACGGCAGCGTCCGTGCGTGGGACGTCGCGAGCGGCGCGCCGCGCGTGCTCGGCCGGCACGACGGTCGCGTGTACGCGCTCGCGTTCGCGCCGGATGGCCGGCACGTGGTCACGGGTGGTCAGGACAACCTGGTGCGCCTGTGGGCCGTGCAGGGCGCGACCGACGGCGGCCGCGTGATCGCCAGCCACCGCGGTAAGGTCACGCTGGTGACGTTCTCACCCGACGGCCGGCAGGTGGCCTCGGGCGGCTACGGCAACGGCATCGTGGTGTCGCGCCTGGACGGCACGTCGAGGCGCCTCCCCGGCCACACCGCGCGCGTCTACGATCTGGCCTTCTCGCCCGACGGGCGCCGGCTCGCCACCAGCAGCGATCTCGACGGCACGGTTCGTCTCTGGGATCTCGACTCGGGCGAGAGCCAGGTGCTGGACGGCGCACCGGCACACCCGCTGCGCGTCGCCTTCACCCGCGATGGCGTCACCCTGGGCGCGTCGGGCGAGGACGGCACGGTGCGGCTGTGGCGCGACGACGCGCCGACCGCGCCCGCGCCGCTCGCCGCCTGGATCGACCGGCTCACCACCGCCGAGGTCGGCCCCGGCGCGGCGCTGGTGACACGCTGAGCCGCGCGCCACGCTACAGCTTGACGCGCGCGTAGACGTAGATGAGCGATATGAGGAACAGGTCGGCGAAGAAGATGAGCACGAACTCCTTCAGCCGCATCTTCACCTCGAAGGTCGGATCGTGGGTCTTCACCGCCGCGAACAGCGCGCCGCACAGCCCGAAATAGATCCACAGCACGTAGTGGTAACAGAACGACAGGAAGAACACGCCGACGCACATGCCGGCCATGGCGGCCAGGAGCGCGAGCGCCCAGGTGCGCGCCACCGGGGCGTGCGCGGCCGCGCTGGCGCTGGCGCCGTCGGCAGGGACGCGCCGCTGCAGCACCGCGACCGGGATCTTCACCGATAGATAGATCAGCGAGGTCCACAGCCAGAAGCCAACGATGCCCAGCTCGGCGGCGGCGAGCACATAGGCGTTGTGTGCGGTCAGGTGGTGGTACTCGCCGAACAGGCCCTTGCCGACGCCGAAGACCGGCTTGGCCTTGAACAGCTCGCAGCCCACGTACCAGCACTCGAGGCGCTCCGCCGACGAGCCCTCGGCCTCCGCGGTGTCGCGGCCGCCGAACATGAGCATCGGGACCGCGGCGACGCCGGCGAGCAGCATGCCCTTCCAGCCGTAGCGGCGCACGAAGTACGTGCCCAGCACCGACAGGAACACCAGCTGTCCGCCGCGCGACTGCGTGTACACGGTGCACAGGCCGATCATGCCCAGCGACAGCGCGAGCAGCGCCGCGCGCGTGGTCTTGCGCTTGCGCTCGAACAGCGCGAACGCGAACGGCAGCGCGATGCCCATCGCCAGGGACAGCTCGTTGGGATCACCGAGCACGCCGCGGTAGCGGACGCGGTAGTTGGTGCTCGAGGTGCCCAGGATGCCGACGTACTCGCAGATGTACTCGGTGCCCGGCTCGGGGCTGTCGATCTCGCACCCGCGCCGGTCGACGCACGGCCGGCCGTCGTAGAGACCGTCGCGATCCGAGCCGGCCACCAGCGCGTGGCAGCCCTTCTCCGACATGCGCTGATCGATCCCGACGTAGGCGAGGAACAGCGCGGTCAGCAAGATCGTCACCGCGACCGTCTGCAGCGCGCGGAAGGTCTGCACGCCGTGCGCGATCATGAGGAACAGCACGACCGGGATGAGCGTGTCCATGATGCCGGACCACGCGACATCGGGTGTGATGTTGACGATGAGCGTGACGCCGCACCACAGGAAGAACACGATCGCGAGCGTGAGCTGCGGCGCCGCGGCCGGGCGCGACAGGCGCAGCTTGAGATCGATCGCGAGCCCGAACAGCGACAGCCCGAGCAGGAGGTGCAGGAGCGGCACCTGCTCCAGCATGGGGATGAACTCCTGCGGCCGGATGTAGATGACGAGGATCGTCATCAGGATGCCGGGGAGCGCGAACATCAGCGGGCCACGGGCGGCGGGGGCAACCGATGGTCGCGGTAGTCATTGGGGTTGCCGCTCGCGCCCGACATCGCGGCCCAGGCGATGTTGTACATCTCGCGCGCGGTCACATAGTGCAGCACCCAGTTGGCGCCGTCGTTGTACTGGGCGAGCGCGCGGTGCAGCTCGCGGCCGCCGTCACCCAGGAGCGAGCCGGCCTGCGCGTCGGGGGCGCCGTGCGTGTGCACCTTCACGAACAGCCACTCGGGCCGGCCGACCACGTGCACGTCCTGAGCGATCCAGGTCTTCACGCGCGCCGCGGTGCCCGGATCCTTGGCGGTGACCGCGGCGCTGTCGATGCGCACCGAGAGCTGGCCGGGACGCTTGGCCATCGCCAGCGGGCCCTCGATCATGAGGAGGCGGTCGTCCTTGGTCTCGCCCACGCGCGCGCGCTCGCCCTGCTCGTAGGCGCGACGACGCGCCAGGTTGCCGGTCGGCCAGTAGATCTGGTTCACGATCGACGGCTGGCTCTCGTCGGGCGCGGCCGGGAAGGTGAAGTCGGCGTAGCAGCCGGTGTCCCACAGGAGCGGGATCTCCTCGGCGACGCCGCACCAGCGGCCGTCCTTGCGCGCGTTGGCCAGGCACCAGTTGCCGTGGATGAACGCGTAGCGCAGGCGCCCGTCCTCGCCGCGCGCCAGGTGGCCGTGTTCGTCGAGCTGGGCGAGGAAGCGCAGCAGATCCTCGCGCAGCTTGGGCGCGGTGTCACCGTCGTGGTGCAGGTGGACCTCGACCTCGCCGAGGCCGAGGCGCGCGAGGTCGGCGAGCGGCTCGAGGTACTCGGGCGCGTACTGCTCGCCGGGGAAGAAGTACGAGTGGCGCGGGTGGAAGCCGTCGGCGTCGCGGAAGTCGCGCGCCATCTGCGGGTAGCCGTTCTGCCAGGCCTGCACGCGCGCGAGGCCGTGCGCGGCGCTCGCGTTGCCGTGCAGCGGCTCGTAGTGATCGCAGAACGCGAACAGCAGGTGGCGCGGGCCAGCGGCGCGCCGGGTCATGGCCACGCGCGTCTCGGCCTGATGCCGCAGCCAGGCGCCGAGCCACTGGTGGAGGTTCTTCTGACGAAGCCGCGAGATCATGGGCGAGGCCGTCCAGAGCAAGGGTCATTCCCGGGGCAGAACCGATGCATCATCGCGGAGCTCCCGGGCCCACGAGTAACACGCCGAGGCGGCGCGCGGGCGGCACTTCCTGGTTCCAGCGCAGGAGCTCGTGCTCCTTGATCTGGCCGGCGGGCGCGACCAGCAGCACGCCCTGCACGAGATCCATGGCGCCCAGGTGCTCGCCGAGCAGGTCGAAGCCGGTCAGATCGGCGATCATGAACGCAAACAGCTCGCGCCCGTGATCGATCAGGCGCTCGAGCTCGGGCAGCCCGGCGCCCGCCTCGCCCGCCTGCGGCGGCGTGAGCAGCGCCATCGAGCCGCGCAGCCAGCGGGTGGCGAAGAAGGCCTCGTCGTCCTCGCGCTGCGGCGCCTCCTCGACGATGCGCGACAGCGCCGGCCAGTACACGTTGGCGTCGACGACCGCGACGGTCGCGCCCGACAGCTCGGCGAGCGCGAGCCCGAGCTGCACAGCCAGCGGCGGCACCGCGGTGTCGCGCGTGACCGGCACCAGGCCGACGACGCGCATGCCCGACGTCAGCAGCAGACGCGCGATGCGCGAGCACTCGGCGCGCACGCCCGGGTCGCTGGCATCGGTGGCGAGGTGGATCCCGATGGACTCGAGACGGGCGCTGTCAGCCTGCCCGAGCGCGGGCCCTGGTGAGATCCCGGGGAGCGGTCCGGAACCCGGAACCCGGGGCGATCGCGTGTTAACCGAATTATTGGTAGAAGGCGGCGGCGGCGGCGACGACGGCACGCGCGGAGCATAGCAAATGCACGTTGTGATATAGTGCGAGGCCGTCAGTGGGGAGAGCGCGATGATCAGGCGAAGCCTGTGGGTCGGAATCGTAATGGCGCTGGTGGTTGCGCCGGCTGGATGCGGCGACAAGGGTGCGGCCGCGGCTGTGAAAGCCGCGCAGAGCACCGCCGACGCCATCTGTGTCTGCAAGGATCTCGCGTGCGCGACCAAGGCCGCGCAGACGGGAGCCGGTGAGCTCGACAAGTACAAGAACGCCGAGCTCGACGCAGAGG
>JBKJOI010000350.1:0-4615 GCA_046595695.1 Haliangiales bacterium
CGCCGCGCGCGGCGACCACGAAGCGCTCGAACAGCGCCACGGTGCCCGCGGGATCCTCGGTGCTGCGCAGCTCGACCAGGCGCGACAGGAAGTGCCCGTAGGCGAGCAGCTCGTCGATGGCGCAGCCGAGCACGCCGCGTACCGCCTCGCCCTCGTCGAGGGTCTCGGCGGCGTCGGGGCCCTCGACCAGGGTGGCGCGCTCGACCGCGTGCGGCGAGGTCGCGAAGCGCGCGTGCGCGGCCAAGAGCCCCGCCTGCGCCACGACCTCGCGCACGCGCTCGGCGCGCGCGACATGCTCGGCCAGGCGCGGCCAGCCCGCCGCCGCGACGCCCACCGGCGGCTCGCCGGCGATCACGACGTCGTCGTGGGGTGCGAAGGCCTCCTCCCACGAGCGACGCCCGCGCAGGAGCTGGTCGCGCGCCTGCGCCGCGACCTGAGGATGAACCCAGCTGATCCGCACCATGACCCCGCGATATTAACCCGGGGCCGCGAGCGGGCCAGTGCTAGTCGCTCGGGCCCGCGGCTGCGGCGTGCGGACCGCGTGCCCCGTTCGGGGCCTACTTGCCCTTCTTCTTCGCCGGGGACTTGCCCTTCGCCTTGCCGGTGCCCGCGGGCTTCTTCACGGCGTCGCCGCCCATCTTCTTGATGTCCTCTTCCACGCGCTTGTCGGCCGCGGGATCCTTGCCGCGGGTCAGCTCGAGGTAGCGCTGGAACGCCGCGACCGCGAGGTCGTTCTCGTGGTTCGAGCGGTACATGATGCCGAGGTCGTACCAGGCCTCGACGAAGTCGGGCTTGAGCTCGACGGCCTTGCGGTACTCGGCGATCGACTCCTCGACCATCTCCTTGCGGCGGTAGACCGCGCCGATGCCGAAGTGGTACTCGGCCACGTTCGGATCGATGGCGACGGCTTCCTTGTAGGCGCGCAGCGCGTCGTCGTCGCGCTTGGCGGTGCGGTAGGCGACGGCGAGGTTGTTCCAGGAGTTGGCGTCCTTGGTCTTCACCTTCACCACCGCCTCGAGCGCCTTGATGGCGCCCTCGGGGTCGCCCTTCTTGCGCTTGAGCACGCCCAGGTTCTCGAGCGCGTCCACGTTCTTGGGGTCGAGCGCGACCGCCTTGTCCAGCATGCGGATGGCGTCGTCCTCGCGGCCGGCGCGGTAGTACGCCATGCCCAGGTTGGCGGCGATGAGGCCGTTCTTGGGCGACAGCTCGTGCGCCTTCTCGAAGGCGGCGACGGCGCGCGCGTGCTCGCCCTTCTTCTTGTAGAGGATGCCCAGCGAGTTCCACGCCATGACGTGCTTGGGCGCCTTCGCGACCGCCTGCTCGAACTGCGCGATGGCCTCGTCGTCGCGGCCTTCCTGCTTGAGCGCGATGCCCGACTTGTAGTTGGCCTCGGCGCCGGAGTCGGCGCGCGCGGCGGCGGACAGGGGACCGCCCAGGAGCAAGGCGGCGAGAAGGGCGGACAGGACGGTGCGCAAGGTCATGCTCATGCCTCGTAGGTGTGGAAGTGGCGTGCCGAGGTTACTACCGGGCGGCGCGGGAGGAAATTCACTTCCCGCGGCGGGGGGAACGCGTACCTACCTGCAACTACAGGGTCTTGATGATGCGGCCGGACAGCCAGAACAGGCCGTCGACGACCGAGCCGACCACGATCGGGTCGCCCATGACGATCTCGGGGTCGGCGACCACGTCGACCTCGCCGCCGGGCACCGCGAGGTGCGCCCACATGAACGGCGCGCTCGAGAACGGGTTCTTCTTCATCTCGGCGGCGAGGACCACGCCGGTCAGGCGCGCGAACGCCTCGGGCGGGGCGTCCTTGGGCGCGTCGGGCGCGGGCGCGAGCTGCTCGAAGGTGCCGACCGAGAGCTTGAACTCCGGCTGCGCGGCACGAAACGCGCCCTCCGAGCGGTAGCCGACGAACTGGTGCGCGAAGCCGCAGACCGCGGCCTCGACGAGCACCGGCAGCGGCAGGTCGTGGTAGCGGCGCGCGTCGGGCGCGTCGAAGACGAAGGGCGTCTCGCCAGAGGCCTCGGCCTCCTTGGGCCCGGCGAAGGCGTGGAAGCCGCCGTCGAAGGGCGCGTCCTCGAGGCGCGCAATGCGGTCGACCAGGCCGACGCGCAGACGCGCCGCGCCGTGGAAGTGCGGGTTCACGCCGACGACGTTCTCCTCGCCCTCGATCTGCACCCACAGCTCGACGCCGTCGCCGGCCTCCCAGCGAATGTAGCAGCCGCCGTCGACGGGGACGATGGTGCCGGAGTGGGCCGCGAGCTCGGCGAGCCGGCGAAAGTGCTCCTCGTTCTCCACGACGAAGCCGATGTTGGAATAGTGGCTGGGCATGACCGGAGAAGGTCATGCCTTGAGCGGGCGCTGGGGTCAAGCCTGAGCGGCGGGGCGGGGATCCTCGGCGGCGGCCTGGGCCAGCGCCGACTCGGTCTCGACCTCGCCCATGGCGCAGCTGGTGATGTCGATGTCGCGGCCGAGATCGCGCAGATCGTCGAGGATCGGCTGCACCTCGGTGGACAGGCGCGAGGCGTCGTGCGAGCGGTGGTTGATGACCGCGAAGCGCAGCCGCTCCATGGCCGCCAGGTAGTGGTGCATGCGCGCGACCACGCGCTCGCGCGAGGTGCCGATCTCCTTCAGGTAGCCGAGCTGCTCGGTGAGCGCGGCGCGCGCCTGGCCGTACTGCTCCCTCGCGATGGGATCCGCAGTGGCCTCGAGCTTGGCGTCGATCTGCTGCATGCGCTCGACCAGCGCGTCGGCAGAAGTGCGCGCACCGTCGGCCTCGACTGACTGCCAGCGCCCGGCGACCTCGTACAGGCGCACCACCGAGTCCTCGATGGCGCGGCGCACCGGGTCCTCGCGATCGAGCGTCTGCGCCTCGACGTTCTGCCAGACCGCGTGCGCGCGGTCGGCGAGCTCGGCGACCTCGCCGGACAGACGCGGGCGGTGGCGCGTGCGCGCGTCGGCGACGCGATCGACGACCACGTCGACGTGCCGCGCGAGCAGCGCGAGCACCATCGTGAAGGCGAAGCCGGCGCCGGCCACCGCCGCGACCAGCCACCCGGGCAGGCCGGCCAGCTCGGGCGCGGTCGCCAGCCGGATCATGACGAAGCGCGCGATGAGTGCCGCGACACCGCCGGTGGCCAGACCGAGCAGGAAGCGGCGACCGGTCAGCCCGCGGGCGAACAGGATCGCGACCGGCAGCGCGAACAGCAGGCCGTGCGAGAGCCGCGCGTCGTCGCCACCCATGAGCCGCTGGCCGAAGCCCGCGCACGCCGCGAGCACCAGCAGGATGGCGAGCCCGCGCAGCTGGGTGCGCTCGGCGGGCAGCGCGGCGCCGAAGCCGGCGGCCCCGGCGACCGCCGCGAGCCCCCAGGCACCGGTGAGCGGTCCGACCTCCGGAGCGGCCAGGATGGCGACCTGAGCGGCCAGCCCGGCGAGCCCACCCGCGATCGCCATGTGGATGGCAGAACGATGAAACTCTTCGTGATCCCGAAAGGTTAGCGTGTTCGGCATGCGCGACGCTCCTTGCTGCGACCCTGGTGTCAACGCGCCTCGCCGAGCGGCGATCTAAACTTCTGATCCATCTCGGCTATAGTGGCGGCGAAAATGAAGCGGACCGCGCTCGATCGCCTGCCGCCCCGAGCGCTCCTGGACGGCGCCATGGGCACCGAGCTCATGGCGCGAGGCATGCGTGCCGGGCGCGACTGCGCCGAGTCGTGGAACGTCGATCGTCCCGACGAGATCCGGCGCATCCACCAGGCCTACTTCAACGCCGGCGCCGACGTGATCCAGACGAACACGTTCGGGGGAACGCGCATCCGGCTGTCGGCGTTCGGCCGCCAGACCGAGGTGCGCGCGGTCAACCTGGCGGGCGCGTTGCTGGCGCGCGAGCTGCGCCCGGCCGGCGCGCTCATCGCGGCGAGCGTGGGTCCGACCGGCGCGATCCCGCCGCCCGAGGGCAAGGCCGACCTCATCGAGATGGAGGACGCCTACGCCGAGCAGGCCATGCTGCTCGCCGAGGGCGGCGTGGACCTCATCCACGTCGAGACCATGTACCACCCGAAAGAGGCGCGCGCCGCGCTGCGCGGCATCCGCGAGGGCGCGCCCGGGCTGGCCGTGGTCGCCTCCATGACCTGCCGGCGCACCACGCGCGGCTACGCCACGCCGATGGGCTTCCCGCCCGAGCCGATGATCGCCGCATTCCTGGAAGAGGAGGCCGACGGCGTGGGCGTGAACTGCACGCTGTCGCCCGCCGACATGCTCGACCTCATCCGCCTGCTGCGCTCGAAGACCAACAAGCCGATCTTCGCCAAGCCCACGGTCACGCCGACCAACCAGGCGCCGCTCCTGCCCTCCGAGCTGGCCACCGGCGCGCTCGCCCTGCTGGCGGCGGGTGCGACCGCGGTGGGCGGCTGCTGCGGCGCGGGCCCCGAGGACATCCGCGCCGTGCGCAAGGCCATCGACGACGCGCCGCGCACCCTCGACGAGATCGAGATCGGCTAGTCGGGTGGGATCGCGGTAGGGACCCCGGTTACCCGGGGCCCCCCGCACAGATCCCAGCGAGCGGCACTACCGCACTGGGCTCTTACCTTGGGTACGAACGGCAAAGCGCTTT
>JBKJOI010000351.1:0-5635 GCA_046595695.1 Haliangiales bacterium
CCCATGGCCATGGCCTCGCCGGTGAAGCCGTCGTAGCCCGACGCGGTGACCGCGCAGTCGGCCACCGGCACCTGCCAGCGACCGACCATCTGATCGCGCACGACCAGGCCGGTGACGCTGCGATCGCCGATGCTGATCAGGAAGGTCTTGTCGGCGATGGTCGGCAGGCGCAGGAGCCGCAGCGCGGCCTCGCGCACGTCGAGACCCGCGGCGGTCTCGTCGAAGCCGTCGGCGGGGGCCGGCACGTGCTCGGCAACGCGGCGCATGCGCGGCGGCTTGCCCAGCAGCACCCCGAGCGGCATGTCGATGGGCCGGGCGCGGAAGCGCGCGTCGTCGACGACCAGGCGGCCGCCTTCGGTGGCCTCGCCGAGCACCGCGTAGGGGCAGCGCTCGCGCGCGCACAGCGCCTCGAACTCGGCCAGGCGGTCGGCCGGGATGGCGACCACGTAGCGCTCCTGCGCCTCGTTGCACCAGATCTCGAGCGGCGACATGCCCGACTCGCCCTCGGGGATCCGGCGCAGCTCGAAGTGCGCGCCGCGCCCGCTCTCGTAGACCAGCTCGGGCAGCGCGTTCGACAGGCCGCCGGCGCCGACGTCGTGGATCGAGGCCACCGGGTTGGCGTCGCCGAGTGCCCAGCAGCGGTCGATGACCTCCTGGCAACGACGCTCCATCTCGGCGTTGTCACGCTGCACCGAGGCGAAGTCGAGGTCCTCGGCCGAGGCGCCCGAGGCCACCGACGAGGCCGCGCCGCCGCCCAGACCGATGAGCATGGCCGGGCCGCCCAGCACCACGATGGCCGCGCCGACCGGGATCTCGTCCTTCTGCACGTGCGCCGCCCGCACGTTGCCGAGGCCACCGGCGATCATGATGGGCTTGTGGTAGCCGCGCACCTCGCGGCCGCCGCCGGCTGCAGCCACCTCTTGCTCGTAGGTACGGAAGTAGCCGGCGAGCGCGGGCCGGCCGAACTCGTTGTTGAACGCGGCGGCGCCGATGGGCCCGTCGGTCATGATGTCGAGCGCCGAGACGATGCGCCCGGGCTTGCCGTGGTCGACCTCCCACGGCTGCTCGCCGCCGGGCAGGCGCAGGTTCGATACCGAGAAGCCGACCAGGCCGGCCTTGGGCTTGCCGCCGCGGCCGGTCGCGCCCTCGTCGCGGATCTCGCCGCCCGAGCCGGTCGATGCGCCCGGGTAGGGCGAGATCGCGGTCGGGTGGTTGTGGGTCTCGACCTTGAGCAGGATGTGAACCGCCTCCGCGTGCGCGCCATACACGCCGGTGGCCGGATCGGGGAAGAAGCGGCTCGCGTCGGGGCCCGCGATCACCGCGGCGTTGTCCTTGTAGGCCGACAGCACGCCGTCGGGGCTGGCCTCGGTGGAGCGCCGGATCATGCGGAAGAGCGAGTCGGCCTGCAGGGCGCCGTCGACGACGAACTCGGCGTTGAAGATCTTGTGCCGGCAGTGCTCGCTGTTGGCCTGCGCGAACATCATGAGCTCGACGTCGGAGGGATCGCGGCCGAGCGCGCCGAAGGCCTCGACCAGGTAGTCGATCTCGTCGGGCGCGAGCGCCAGGCCCATGGCGCGATCGGCCTCGACCAGGGCGGCCTTGCCGCGCGCCAGCACGTCGATGGTGCGCAGGGGCCGCGCGTCCTGGCGCTCGAACAGCCGCTCGGCGTCGGCGAGCCGCTCGAGCACCGACTCGGTCATGCGGTCGTGGAGCACGCGCCTGAGCGCGGCCTCGTCGCTGACCTCGCCGGCAACGGTCCAGGCGATGCCGCGCTCGATGCGCCGGACCAGAGACAGGCCGCAGATGCGCGCGATGTCGGTGGCCTTCGACGACCACGGCGAGATCGTGCCCAGGCGCGGCACGACCCACAGGTGACGCCCGGCGAGCGCGCGCGGCGACAGGCGCGGCCCGTAGGTGAGCAGGCGCGTCAGCACGGTGCGCGCGGTGTCATCGAGCGCGGCGGCGCCAGTGGTGTCGACGAGGTGGACGTACTCCGCGGCGATCGCGGTGACGCCCGGGTTGCCCGCCTGCACGCGCGCGAGGCGCTTGGCGAGGCGGGCGGCGGACAGCGCGGCGGATCCGGGCAGGTGCAGCATGGCGGAGAGCATGCCCCGCCCGGGCGCATCGGTACAGACGATGGATCATGATACGTTCCATAAGCAGAACCGATGGGCCTCCCGACCTCCGACCTGCAGGCCTTCCGCGCCGACCGGCTGGGCGCGTTCGTCGCGGTCGCGCGCGAGGGCGGCTTCTCGCGCGCGGCGCGCGCGCTCGGCCGCACGCAGTCGTCGCTCAGCCAGGCGGTCGCCCTGCTCGAGCGTGACCTGGGCGAGCCGCTGTTCGTGCGCGACGGCCGGCGCGCCCAGCTGACCGAGGCCGGGCGGGTGCTGCTCGCGCACGCCGAGCGCGCCTTCGCCGAGCTCGCCGCCGCGCGCGCCGAGCTGGCGGCGCTGCGCGATCTCACCGCCGGCGGCCTGGCGCTGGGCACCAGCGACACGCTCGCGACCTACCTCCTGCCGCCGGTGTTCGCGGCGTTCCGTGCCCGCTACCCCGACGTCGACCTGCGCCTCGACAACAAGCCGTCACCGCTGGTGGCCACGCGCGTGGGCGAGCGCGCGCTCGACCTGGGCATCGTGTCCCTGCCGCTGCCGGTGGCCGCCGCCGCCGAGGTGCGCGTCGAGCCGCTGTGCGCGCAGGAGGACGTCGTGATCGCCCCGCCCGGCCACGCCGTGGCCCGGGCGAAGACCACGAAGCCCCTGGCGAAGCCTGCGAAGGCGAAGCCTGCGCACGCGCGCCGCCGCACCATCTCGCTCGCCGAGCTCGCCGAACACCCGCTCATCCTCCTCGATCGCTCCACCGCGACGCGCGCCTACCTCGACGCCGGCTTCGCCGCCGACGACCTGGCGCCGCGTGTGCGCATGGAGATGTCCTCGGTCGAGGTGCTGAAGCGCCTGGTCGAGCTCGGCTTCGGCGTCTCGGTCGTTCCGGCGATCGCGGCGGCGCGCGAGCTCGCCGAGGGCTCGCTGGTCACCGTGCCGCTGCGCGGGCTGCCCGGCCCCTTGCGGCAGGTCGGCCTGGTGACGCCGACCTCGGGGCCGCTGTCGCGCGCCGCGCGCGCCTTCATCGATGTGGCCCGCGAGGTCCTGCGCGCGCAGCCGGGGCGCGCGGCTACAGGATCTTCTTCGCGGGCAGGATGACGTTCGCGAGCAGCAGCCCGGTCACGATCGCGCCGGCGATGAGGAACATCTCGAAGCCCTTGGCCGCGCCGCCCAGGAACTCGCCGCGCAGGAACGCCTCCAGGCTGAGGAAGCCGAAGCTGCCCGGCACCAGCAGCACCAGCCCGGGCAGGAGGAACACCTGCGCGGGCCGCTGGGTGAAGCGCGCGCAGCCGTTCGCCCACAGCGTCACCGAGACCGCGGCCGCGAACGCCGCCAGGCTGCCGGGCAGGTAGCGGGTCGCCTGCCCGGTGACGATCCAGCCGATCGCGCCCGAGACCATGGCCGGCGCCACGTAGTAGCGCGGCACCGAGAACAGCACGGCGAAGGCGAACGCCGAGATGGTCAGCGCGACGATCTGCAGCCACAGCACCGGCATCGCGCGCGGCGCGCCGCCGCCCACGTGGCCCACCTGCAGCGCCTGCTCGAGCGCGATCACGCACGCGATGCCGAACAGGATCGACAGGAAGATCATCATGGCTTCCATGAGCTTGGCGGCGCCCGACAGCAGGTTCTTGTTGCTCAGCTCGGCCAGGCCCGTGGTCAACACCATGCCGGGCACGAGCAGGATGATCACCGAGAGCACGAGCACCTCGCGCGACAGATCCGGGCGCAGCGCGGTGGCGCCCCAGGCGAGGCCGGCCGCGATGAGGCCGCCCAGGAAGTCGATGAGCAGCGTGCCGCCGGGCAGCTGGCTGAGGAAGCGGCGCAGCACCACGAGCGCCAGGCCGCCGAGCGCCGCGATCGCGATCTCCAGCCACCCGCCGCGGAAGAACACCGCCGCCGCGCCCGCCGCCGCGCCGTGCGCCGCCCAGTGCAGCGGGCGCGGCCACGGGCCCTTGCGGGTCTCGACCTCGTCGATCTGCTGGCGCGCCTCGGCGAGCGTGAGCTTGCGCTCGATCACGTCGTTGAAGATGCGGTCGACGGCGGCGAGGCGGTCGAGGTTCACGCCCCACTCCTTCACGCGCGCCATGCGCACCGCGGGCGGATGGCTCGGGTCGGGCCCACGCACCGACAGCCACAGGCCGGTCGGCACGACGAAGACCTCGCAGAACGCGCCCTCGAGATCGGCGATCAGCCGGATCACGTTCTCGGTGCGGTGCGTCGGGCAGCCGTACGACGACAGCGTCGCGCCGACGTCGATGAGGTATTCGGAAAGCTCGCTGATGGAGAGGCGACGGCCACCCGGCGCACCCGGTTCACCGGTGCCGGGCAACGTGGGGGGACGGACTTGCGGGGACACGCTCGCGCGATGTTACCTCGCGCGGCGCGGCGGTGCCTACCCGCCCAGGTACGCGAGCACGTTCTTACGGATGCGCGCCTTGGGATCGGTCGTGTCGGGCACGAACTTCTTGCCGGTCACGAGCTCGAAGTTGGCGATGTAGCGGCGCGCCGCCTCGACGCGCACGTCCTCGGGCAGCTCGGGCGGCGGGCCCTCGCCCTTGTAACCGGCGGTGTTCACCAGCCAGCGCCGCACGTACTCCTTGTCGAGACCACGCGGCTCCTCGCCGTTGGCCAGGCGCGCCTGGTAGCTCTCGGCGTACCAGTAGCGCGAGCTGTCAGGCGTGTGGATCTCGTCGATCACGACCAGCTCGCCCTCGGCGGTCTTGCCCAGCTCGTACTTGGTGTCGACCAGGATGAGGCCGCGCTCGAGCGCGCGCTTCTGGCCGAACGCGAACAGCGCCTCGACCATCACCGCGGCGGCGTCGAAGTCGGCGGCGGTGATGTCGCCGCGCTTGATGAGCTCCTCGCGCGACACCGACTCGTCGTGGTCGCCCTGCTCCGCCTTGGTCGAGGGCGTGAGGATGGGCTCGGGCAGCACCTGGTTCTTCTTCATGCCCGCGGGCAGCGCGTGGCCGCAGAACTCGCGCGCGCCCTTCTCGTAGGCGCTCCAGATCGACGTCGAGGTGACGCCGGTCAGGTACGCGCGCATGATGAACTCGGCCTTGAGCGGGGTGCACTCGCGGCCGACCATGACGTTCGAGTCGGGCACCGCCAGCACGTGGCTCTTGGCGATGTCCTTGGTCGCGTCGAACCAGTACTTCGCCATCTGGTTCAGGACCTGGCCCTTGAACGGGATGGACCCCAGCACCACGTCGAAGGCGCTGATGCGGTCGGAGACCACGATGATGCGCCGCCCGTCGCCGGTGGTGAAGTTGTCGCGGACCTTGCCGAAGTACGCGGACTTCACTCCGGGCAGGTCGGAAAGGTCGGTCTTGTCCAGCGTGTTGCCGACCTGGTCGCGGAGGACATCGTCGAGAGCTTCATCGAAAGCAGCCATTCTTCACGCTCCAAGTGCCCGGAGGAGTATCACGTCCACGTGCCGCAGGTGGTGCTCGAGATCGAACTGCGCGTCCAGATCGGATGCAGAAAGCCTCGAGCTGATGTCGGGATCGTTGCCGAGCAGGTCGCGAAAGCGG
>JBKJOI010000493.1:0-3927 GCA_046595695.1 Haliangiales bacterium
GGTCGGCGGCGCACTCGGGCCCTGCGAACGCGCTCAGCGCCAGATCGAAGTAATGCAGGTAGAGCTGCACCCAGCCGGCCTCGCGCCGCCGCCCCAGCCGCGCGTACACGTCGGCCAGCCGGCGCAGCCACTCGTCGTACTCGTAGTCGACGACATGGGTCTGCGCGGCCAGCATGCGGTAGTGCACGACCGCGTCGGCGTAGCGGCCGCGCGCCACCGCGTTCTCCGCCGCGGTGACCGCGTTCTCGATCGAGAAGAAGTCGTCAGCCACGAGACCCCGGCCCGCGCGTGGTCCTCGCCAGCGGCGAGCGCGGCGAGCCACCCGAACCCGGCGCGGCCGGCGAACCGGCCGCGGTCGACCCACCCGCGCCCCGTGCGCCCGCCGCCGCCGCCGGCGGCGTGCCCGCCGAATTCACGATGTCGAGCGCGCGGTCCTTGCGCCCCTCCTTCGAAGCGAGCGCCTCGGCCGAGACGATCTGGTGCTGGTCGAAGTGCTGCAAGTAGTCGAGATCGACCTCCTGCGAGGGCAGGATGATGATCCCGTAGAGATGCGCGAGCGTGCGCATCTGCGCCGCGATCTCGACCGGGATGTGGCACTGGCCGTGCGTGATCACGTACAGCACCACGCGCCGCCGCGCCTCGCGCCGCAGCCGGCCCAGCTCGAGCAGGAGCTGGCGGAAGACCTTGCCGTAGTTGCGCCCGCGCTCCGAGCGGAACGTCAGCAGGTACGGCACGCTGAACGCGCCCGAGCGCGCCACCTTGACCACGTCGTAGAGCCGCGAGTCGAAGAAGCGCAGCCAGATCTCGTCGCCCTGCAGGCCCAGCTTCTTGATGAGCGTGAGCGCCAGGCCGCGCGCGAACACCTGGCGCTGCCCGCGCATGGACGCCGAGGCGTCGACCAGGATGTACTGCAGCCGCCGCTCCTCCTCACGCTGGCGCTCGTGGCCATAGTAGTAGAGTTCCTGATCGATGACCTTGCGCTCGAACAGCTCGTCCTCGTAGGCGAACTCGGTCAGCACCAGGGAGTCCAGGTTGCCGCGCCGCTCGAGCGACGCGTAGCCGTCGACCGCGAAGGTCTGCGCGCCCGAGGCGCGCTTGGTCTCGAGCACGCTGGGCAGGAGCTCGAGCGAGAAGTTCACGACGTCGTTGGCCTCCGACGAGCGCAGCACCTGGTAGAGCTCGGCCAGGTCGAGCGCGCCGCCGCCAGCCTCGCCGCCCTCGCGCTCGCGGAACAGGCCGAGCAGACGCAGCGTGTCGAGGTCGACCTGCTCGACGCAGGTGTACAGGTGCCAGGCCTGCTGGCCGAGCAGCTGCAAGAAGCTCCACAGCGGCGCGGGGTCGAAGTCAGCGAAGTGCGCCGCCGGATCGGCATCGGTGTACAGCGCCGGCTCGAGCGGCAGCTCGCCGCCACCCGCGGCCTTGGCCGGGAACGCCCACTGGTTGTAGGCGTCGCCGAGCACGCGCGAGATGAGCAGCGCGACCAGCTCGTCGCGCAGCCGCCAGCCCGAGGCCTTCTCGATGACCTCGGAGCGCGCGATGTCGCTGAGCAGCGTCTCGTAGCGGGTGAGCAGCGGCAGGACCGCCGCGGGCACACCGACCCGGTAGATGAGGTCCTTGCGCGCACCCAGGGTCCAGCCGCCCGCGCCGCGCGGCGCGGTCAGCAGGATGCCCAGGTCGTGGACCACGAACAGCGGCAGGTGCAGGCCCATGCGCGTGAGCACGTTGTGCCAGGTGGCCGCGCGCACCGCGGCCATCGGGTTGTCGATGCGCACGTGCGAGAGCACCAGCGTGCCCACCTGGCGCGCCAGCGCGCTGCGTCGGCGATCGGCGGGGATGGGCATGGCTAGGTCACCGGCGCCGGCCTACGAGCGAGCGGCGCCCGCGAGCAGCAGTGCCGACAGGCCGAGCAGCGCCAGCCCGCCGCCCTGGTGGACCGGCTGGGCCACCATCTCGGCGCCCAGCAGGCTGCGGTGCGCCTCGTCGGCGATCTCGCTGGCGGCCAGGCCCGCGTCGGGCCGGCGCAGCCCGACGATCCACAGATGCTGGCCCTCGACGATGCGCTGGCTGCGCGCCACGTAGCGCACGCCCGGGAAGCCGGGCAGGCCGGCGCCCTGGGCCACGTCGGCGGGGCTGCCCAGGCGCCGCGACGGCCCCTCGGCGAGGTGCCACCGGGTCGCGCGGCTGGCGTCGATCGACCAGCGCTCGCCGCCGGTGGCGACGTCGAAGCGTGCGCCCTTCAGCCGCTCGTCGCCGGCGACCACCTCGAACGCCTGCGCCCGGGCCGCCCACACCGCGACCGCCTCGGCCGGGCTGGGCGTGCCGTCGACCGCCGAGGGCGGCGAGCCCTGGGGCAGCACGCGCGCCGCGAGCTTGACGAGGTCGCCGTGGTAGCGCGGCGCGTGGCCGAGCGGCCCGACCAGCAGCACGCCCGTGACCATGGCGGTGAGCGCGCCGAGCAGGCACAAGAGCGGCAGCCCGACCTTGCCGCTCTGGCTGTCGGGCAGCGTGCCCGCGCCGAGCGCGACCAGGTACGAGCGCAGCATGGACTTCTGCAGGAGCGACTCGTTCGCGCCCGCCGCGATCATGGCCAGGTTGGCCGCGGGGTCGCTCGACATGGCGACGATCTTTCCGGAGAAGCCGATGGTGCGCACCGCGCGGATCGCGTCGGCGCCGTTGGCGTGCTGCGGACCCATCGCGTAGTCCATGCAGACCACGTCGGGCGCGCCCTGGCCGGTGCAGATGAGGCAGACGTCGTCGGCGTCGCCGTAGACGCCGACGTCGAGCCCGGGAATATGGAAGACCTCGCGCCGGGCGGCGAGGACGTCGTCGAAGATGGCCACGCGCAGGATCTCGGACATGTCAGCTCCCGAACTTGGACGAGGCGAAGACGGTCTCGAGCAGCTGGTCGACCTCGCCCAGCATGCGCTTCGCGGTGTCGTTGCCGATGGCCTGCAGGGCGGCCTTGATCTCGTTCAGGTTCTTGAGCTGCGAGAACAGCTGGATGTCGGAGAGCTCGGCGCCCGAGGTGAGCAGCTCACGGATCATCTTGAGCTCGGCGAGCAGCTCGTCGAGGCCGGCCTGCGGGCCCAGGAAGCGCCGCTCTTCGGGGCGATCGCGGAAGTACGCGTCGACCACCGGGTTCACAATCTCCTCGAGCAGCTCGACCTGATCGAGGTTGTTCCAGATGTGCTTGAGCACGAAGAAGTCGCCGTCGTGCGCCTGGGTGCGGCCGTCGAAGAGCGCCGAGGCCGCGAACAGCTTGAGCAGCTTGACCACGCGCCGGTCGGAGACCGTGATGCCCTCCGAGCGGATCTGGAAGATGAGGCCCTTGTACTTGGCGAGGAAGTCCTCGGAGAAGTTGAGCCACTTGTCGAAGTGGGTGTGCAGTCGGTGCAGGTCGGCGGCGCGAAAGAGCGGCGCGGCCACCGGCGAGCGCCCGGTGATCTGGCCGATCTCGTTGGCCAGGCCCTTCTGCACGAGCGCGTGGAAGTGGTAGCTGTCCAGGTTGTCGGAGAGCGTGCGGATGAGGAAGCGGTCGAAGATCGCCGACAGGTTCTCGTCGTTCGGCACCTCGTTCGAGGCCGCGAACAGCGACATGAGCGGCACCTTCATGACCTCGGCGCCGTTGGCAAAGCGCCGCTCGTTCAGGATGGTGAGCAGCGAGTTCAGGATCGCCGAGTTGGACTTGAAGATCTCGTCGAGAAAGACGATCTCCGCCTCCGGCAACATGTGCTCCACCCGACGCTCGTACACCCCCTCCCTGAACTGGCGGATGTCCACCGGGCCGAACAGCTCGTTGGGCTCGGTGAAGCGGGTGAGCAGGTACTCGAAGTAGCGGGCGTCGATCATCCGGCTGAAGTTGCGGACGATGGCGCTCTTGGCGGTGCCCGGCGGCCCGACCACCAGCATGTGCTCCCCGGCGATCAC
>JBKJOI010000172.1:0-11878 GCA_046595695.1 Haliangiales bacterium
GCGGCGCTGTCCGGCGCGCTGACGAACGACCGCCGATACCAGGGCTACGTCCCCGATCTGGATCTCGCGCGTGGCTTCGACGCCCAGGGCTTCGCGCGCGACGGCAGCGGCTGGCGCGCGGTGCGCTTCAAGCCGTTCCTCGGCGCGTTCTGGCCGACCAACGGCAGCACGGACGACGTCTTCATCCGCCTGCCGCGCGTCTTTCGCCAGGACGACCAGGGCGCGGACTCGCGTGCAACCTACCAGATCAACCTGGCCATCCTGGAGGCGGCGATCGGCGCCGAGCCCGGGCGCCAGACCGCGGAGCTCGTGCGCAGGGTCGAGGCGATCGACGAGCGCCTGGCGGGCGCCGATCTCGACGGCGACGGCAGGATCACCGGCACGATCGAGACGCTTCGCGGCTTACCCCGGCAGTATGCCGGTGGGGCAGCGGCGGTGAAGGTGCGCCGCTACATCTACCCGGAAGGCACCGAGTTCCTGCACAGCGTCCGCTACCTCGACCCCGAGGCGCCCGGCCTGATCGCGCGGCGCATGAAGGAGCTGCGCTACTCGCGCAAGGTCCAGGAGCTCGAGGATTGGGCGATCATGGCCGCCTACGAGGAGGAGTACGACGACAAGGTCAACGCCGTGCCGCCCGCGTTCGCGGGTGGCCCGCAGGCGGGGTTTCGCAACGACTGGGGCTGGCAGCTGAGCGGCTTCATCGAGGACGCGCAGGGGCGCCTGCGCGTGCAGACCGAGGAGGAGCACTACTACTGCATGGGCTGCCATAGCAACCTGGGCGTCACCGTAGATCAGACGTTCGCGTTTGCGCGCAAGGTGCCGGGCGCGGACGGCTGGCGCTACCAGGATATCCGCGGGATGGTCGACGTGCCGCAATCCGGTCACGAGGACCCGGAGACCCTCACATACTTCACGCGCGTCGGCGGAGGCGACGAGTTTCGCGCCAACGAGGAGGTGCTCGCGCGCTTCTTTCCGCGCGGCGTGCTCGCCGAGGCCGAGGTGCGCCGCGCTGCGCCCGGTGGCGACCGCGACCTCATGTATCTCATCGCGCCGTCGCGCGAGCGTGCGCTCCGCCTGAACAAGGCGTATCGACTCATCGTGCGCGAGCAGAGCTTCTCGCGCGGCCGGGACGCGGTGCTGACCCCGGCGCTGAACGTGCACCGGGTGATCGAGAACGGCTCCACCGAGCTGGGCCCGGCGAAGCGGATCTTCTCCGACGGTCGCTTGCACCTGGACTGGGGCCGCGGCGCGGCGCCTTAGCGCCGCCGTGGCGACGGGCGACGCGCTGCAGGGCCGCGTCCTGCAGCGCCGCCTACATGCCTTCGCCGCGCACCGCACGTAGGCGTTCCCGCCGAGGCCGCGTTCCCCGTCGCCCACGCCGCCAGATAGCTACGTGCGGTGACGCCACATGGGGCGCCAGCGGCGGCGGCGTGGCGACGCGGCGCGCGCTGCGTCGGGTCGCTGTATTGGTGTGCAAGCGACCGCTGGCGCTGGCCTTATCGAGGCGCTCTGCCGAGGCGCGGCGGTGAAAACCGTCACTGGCCCGGAAGGTGCTGTAGGGAGGCGTACACAAGAAGGGCGGGAGTCACGAATGCTTCGAAAGTCACATATTGAGAACGCCACCATGCTGGCGGGCGGAGTCGCCCTGGTCCTGATGGCGTTCCCGCTGACCGCTGAAGCTCAGGACTTCAGCGTCAAGCTCGAGACCGGCCTCACGATCCCGCTCAGCGATCCGCAGGCCGAAGTCTACGACACCGGCGGCGGGCAAACGATCAAGGCGCTCTGGGGGCTGACCCCGTACCTCGACCTCGGCCCCACCGCTTCCTTCCTGTTCCTGCCCGCCGCGACGGACAACCAGGAGTCCGGCGTGGTCTGGGGCCTGGGCGGAGGCCTGCGTCTCAAGCGGCCCCACGACGCCGACATCGGCGTGTCGCCGTGGATCGACGCCGACGCGCTCTACGTCCGCACCGGTGAGCTCAATCGAGCCGGCTTCGACGTCGCGGTCGGCCTCGCCTTTCCCGTCGGCGAGACGCGCTCCTACTGGGTCGGGCCGTTCGTCCGCTACCTGCACGTCTTCCAGGGCGACCGCGCCGGCTACGACAACCGGGACGCCAAGCTCCTGACCCTCGGCGTCAGTGTCGAGTTCGGCTCCGGCATCGAGCGCCAGCGCGCGCCCGAGGAGACCCAGGTCGTCACCGAGGTCGTCACCAAGGAAGTCATCAAGGAGGTCAACACCTGCCCTGACGGCGACCAGGACGGCGTCCCCGACAGCGTCGACCGCTGCCTCGAGAAGAGCGGGACGACGGACAACTATGGCTGCCCCAACTACCAGAAGGTCGTCGTCAAGCACGACAAGCTCGAGCTGAAGGAGAACATCTACTTCTCCTGGAACAGCGCCAAACTGGAGGAGGACTCCTACCCCGTGCTCGACGAGGTCGTCGTGGCCCTGAAGGACAACAAGGCCTTCCGCGTCCAGCTCGAGGGTCACGCTGACTCGACCGGCTCTGACGACCGCAACCAGACGCTCTCCGAGAAGCGCGCGCAGGCCGTGCGCGACTATCTCGTGGCGCACGGCATCGAGAAGGAGCGGCTGGTCTCGAAAGGCTTCAGCTCGTCGGTGCCGACCAGCGACAACAAGACGGTCGACGGCCGCGGAGACAATCGCCGCGTCGAATTCGTCGTCTATTTCATCATCCTGAATGACGGAGAAACCAAGTGAGTAGCCTCAAATCGACGGTGCTTATCGTGCTCTTGTCCTGCCTCTCCGCCTGCGGAAACCAGGTGGTCGAGTTCGAGCTCGACGGCGGCAACGGCGCCGACATCGATGCAGACCTCGATGGCGACGGTGGCGCGGGCGGCGATGCGAACAGCACGGCCGACGCCGCCGTGGGACCCGATGCGGCGCCGGGCCCCGATGCCGCACCGAACGCCGCGCCCATCGTGATCTCCACCCTCCCGGTGGATGGCGCGGGAGGCGTCTCCCCCAACGCGAACGTCTCCGCCCGCTTCAGCGAAGCGATGGATCCGGCGACGATCAACGATCTCACCTTCACGGTGAGGCAGGGCGTGGCGCCAATCTCCGGCGCGGTGTCCTGGAGTGGTGCGAACAACACCGCGGTGTTCAACCCGACGGCCGCGCTGAGCGCGAGCCTGCTCTACACCGCCACGGTCACCACCGGCGTCAGGGACGCGAGCGGGCTCGCGATGGCGGCGAACTACACCTGGACGTTCACCACGGCGGCCAACGCCAATCCGCCCACGGTCCTGTCGACCACGCCGCTGAACGGGGCTCTGAACGTCTCGATCAACGCCCGGCCTACCGCCACCTTCAGCAAGGCGATGGACCCCGCGACGATCGACAGCCTCTCGTTCACCGTGAAGCAGGGTCTGAACCCGGTCCTGGGGACCGTGACGCTGAACGGCTTGACCAACACCGCGACCTTCGCGCCGACCGTCGCGCTGGGGGTCAACCTGCAGTACACGGCGACCATCACCACCGGTGCCCAGGATACGGGCGGCGCCGCGCTCGCGGCGGACCACGTCTGGACCTTCACGACGTCGGCCTGCAGCCAGGCGCCCGTCGTGCTCGGGGCGGCCTCGAGCTTCGTGGTCCTGGCCGGCTCGACGGTCACCAGCACTGGTCCCACCATGGTCACGGGCGACCTGGGCGTCAGCCCGGGCACCGCGATCACCGGCTTCCCGCGGGGCATCGTGATCGGGCTGCAGCATCCGGGCGATCCGGCCGCGGCCCAGGGCATCTTCGACCTCACCACCGCGTACAACGACGCCGCGGGCCGCACGCTGTGCCCGGTCACGGTGTCAGGAAACCTCGGCGGTATGACCCTGGCCCCGGGCCTGTACAAGTCCACCTCGTCGCTCGAGGTCTCGTCGGGCGACCTCACGCTCGACGCCCAGGGCGACGGTGACGCGGTCTTCATCTTCCAGATGGCGTCGACGTTGACCACCACCGCGGGCCGTCAGGTCATCCTGACCAACGGCGCCAAGGCGACCAACGTCTTCTGGCAGGTCGGCACCTCTGCGACGCTCGGGACGACCTCGGTCTTCCACGGGACGATCATGGCGGATCAAGCGATCACCATGGGCACCGGCGCCACGCTGGTCGGCCGGGTGCTGGCCCGGATCGCCGCGGTCAACCTGGACAGCAACATGATCGTCAAGCCCGCGCTGTAGGCCACGCCCTGCTTACTTCTCAGCAGCTAACTCGCTTCGCGCGACAACCGCGCGTCGCCAACCATAGGAGTCACCGAATGTTGCATTCACTAGCCTTGCTCAACCGAACTGCCGGACTCGCGGTCATGCTCTCGGTCGCGATGCTCGGCGCCGCGTGCGGCGACGATGACGCGGCCGCCACCGACGCCGACGCGGCCGCCACCGACGCGGCACCCAATAATCCGCCGAACCCGTCGGGCCTGGGCCCGGCGCCCGTCGAGCTCGGCTCGCCGACCGACCTCGCCGCCGCTGGCAGCTATGTCCTGCTCGCGAAGACCGGCATCACCAACGTCACCGGCTCGGTGATCACCGGCGGGAACCTGGGCCTGAGCCCGGCCGCCGCCTCCTTCATCACCGGCTTCGCGCTGACCGCCGATGCCACGAACGTCTTCTCGACCTCGCTCTCGGTGGTCGCGCCGGGGAAGATCTACGCGAGCAACTATGCCGCTCCCACTCCCTCGAACCTGACCACGGCGGTGCTCGACATGGAGGCCGCGTACAGCGACGCGGCCGGAAGGACGAATCCTGACTTCCTCAACCTGGGCAGCGGCGAAATCGGCGGGTTGACCCTCGCCCCCGGCCTCTACACGTGGGGAACCGGCGTGACCATCCCGACCGATGTCACCATTTCGGGCGGCGCCAACGATGTCTGGATCTTCCAGATCTCGAACGACCTGGATCTGAGCAGCGCCACCAGCGTGATCCTCGCGGGCGGCGCGCAGGCGCGCAACATCTACTGGCAGGTCGCGGGCAACGTCACCATCCACGCCAGCGCGCACTTCGAGGGTGTGATCCTGTCGCAGACCGCGATCACGCTGCAGACCACCGCGACGCTGCACGGGCGCGCGCTGGCGCAGACCCTCGTCGCCATCGACAACAACGCCATCACCGCGCCGTAGCGCGTTCGCTCGTCATCACCGCGCCGTCGCGCGTGCGCCCGCCATCACCGCGCCTGACGACCGCCGGCACGCTTCGGCTCGCGGAGCTTCGCGCTCAGTGGGCCCAGGTGACAAACGTGATCGTCAGCTCTCCGCCGCCGTGATCGCGCACGTAGGTCTCCTGCTGGCCGCTATGCGACGACGCCATGAGGTGACCCCACTCCGCGGGAGACTCGCCCGCGGCGCCCTGGGCCGTCGTCGTTTGCCCGAGGGTCGTCGTGGCATCGACGTGCGCGTAGATCGCGGCGAGTTGATCGTAATCGTGAGTGTTCGGGTGCTGATTTGGTGTCGGATCGTTCGAGTAATCCATGCACGTGCCGGTCGGTGTGTTGTCGAAGTTCTCGTCGTTATGGCCGAGGCCGAGCGTGTGACCGACCTCTTGGCACATGACGAGGTTGCGCCACGCGGTCGTGTTGTACGAGGGTTTGTTGAAGTACGTATCGTTGAGTTTGACCGTACCCTGCGTGATGTGCGTTCCGCCCGTGATCGAGATCGACGCGAGTCCGAGCCAGCCGTTGTTGCCGTAAGTGTCGTTGCACACCTCGACGCGGCCGGCAGTGCCGCGGCAGCGCCCCTTCGCCGCGCCTGCGACGTTCGTCATGTCGAGCACGGTCGACTGACTCCAATCACCGACCGTCGTGTTCAAATACGAGTCCCATGCGCTCGTGACATTGTCGCCGACCTTGAGGTTGAAGGGATTGCTGGTCCGCGCCCAGTGGTAATCACCCCAAGAGTGAATCTCCTGAACCGTCGAGTCGGTGTCTTCGACACCGATGCATCCAGAGAACATTGCGAGAGATAGAGCGAGTGAGCACGCGATTCGCGTCATGAGGACCTCCCTTTGGTGTCGGCATTTTCGCGCCGGGAGCGTCTAGGAGCGAGCGTTATTCGAGTCACGTGAAGCACGCAGGTGTGCGCGGTCGCCCACACCGTCCGGGATCCCGCGCTCGTCGACATGACGCGGCGGTCATGGTTCGCGGCGGCGTCAACGGTTCCGCTGCCAGCTGGCTCACGACGACCGCGCCGGTCGAGCCGGGCGCCACCATCACCCTCCGCCTCGGCATCTACGACTCGGGCGATCCCGCGCTCGACTCCACCGCGCTGCTCGACCGCTTCCGCTGGCTGCCCAAGTCGCCGGTCGTCGGCACCGAGCCGATCCCGTAGCGCACGGCGAGCGCGCGCCGCGGTCGTGCTCAGCGCGCGAGCACGGCCTCACATCGGTCGCGCAACCTGGTGACGGTCGCGTCGACCACCTCGACCGAGGCGAGCAGGTCGATCGCCGCCACGAGGTGCTGGATCGCGAGCCGATGCTCGTCGAAGGGCGCGGTGTCGGCGCGCTCCCATTCGTCGACGAGGCGCTCGAAGTCGGCGATCACCGATTCACAGAACCCCGCCGCGCCCAGCCGGTTGCCCGCCCGCAAGGTGCAGCGGGCCGAGTCGAGCATCGCGCTGCCGACCCGCGCCGGGCACTGCCCCATCATGCGCGTCACGATGCGCCCGCGCAGGTCGTAGGCGCGCCGCTCCAGGTCGATCTCGCCCAGCTCCGCGAAGAAGCCCGCCACCCGCCGGCTCGCATCGGCGAGTCCGACCGCATCGACCCACGCCTGCGAGCCCTCGTCGGCGCATGGCTCGTCACCGAGCTCCGCGATGCGCGCTCCGGCGGCGCTTGACAGCGCGGTGGCCAGGCTCCGCACGACCCGGGTCTTGACCGCGACGGAGCAGCTCGACGCCATCGTCGCTGCGCCCAGGTCGAGCCCGCGCAGCGCGGTCCCGACGCCCGCCGGCTCCTGCGACGGCCCCACCTGATCGTAGGCGTCGCGCCAGAGGTTCGCGGCGCGCTGCTCCTCGGCGCCGGCGGCCGCCTGGAAGACCGGCGTGTCCACGCGGTGGCGCGCGCTCGACGCGTCGCCCGTCGTCGCCTCGCTCAGGAGCTCGCGCCAGGCCTCGGAGGCGCCGGTGGGCCGGACGACGGGCGCGCCCTGCGCGCGCCGGTAGGCGATCCACGCCACCGGGTCGTTGGTGCGGTCCGGCTGGTGGGCCGGGTTGCCGGCCCGCGTGCGCCCGCCCTGCACGCGGTCGACCGCCAGGCGAGCGTCGTCGAACGACAGCGCGAAGCGCTCGGTGAGGACGCCGAGCCGATCGGGCCACGGCGTCGCGAGCCGCTCGCTCTCGAGCACGAACTCCACGAGGCTGTCGAGGGTCTCGTCGTCCGCGACGCGGAGCGACAGGTCATCCGTTTCCTTCCGAGAGCCATCGGCCATGATTCCCCAGGAGCATAGGCTGCATTTCGGCCGGCTCGACAAATGAGCCGCACGACGCGGCTACCGCGGCGGGAAGACCTTGCGCAGGGCGATCGGCGCGGCCGCCCGGTAGGCTGCGCGTGGTCACCGCCTGTGTCATGCGTACTCCACGACGGTCCGGATCGACTCCCCGGCGTGCATCAGATCGAAGGCCTCGTTGATGCGCTCGAGCGGCAGCTTGTGGGTGATCAGGCTGTCGATGTCGATCTTCTTGTCCATGTACCAGTCGACCAGCCGGGGCACGTCGGTGCGACCGCGCGCGCCGCCGAAGGCCGAGCCCTTCCACACGCGCCCGGTGACCAGCTGGAACGGTCGCGTCGCGATCTCCTGGCCGCTGCCGGCCACACCGATCACGACGCTCACGCCCCAGCCCCGATGGCAGCACTCGAGCGCCTGGCGCATGAGCTGGACGTTGCCGACGCACTCGAAGCTGTAGTCGGCGCCACCGCCGGTCAGGTCGATCAGGTGCGGGACGAGCTCCTGGCGCAGGTCGGTCGGGTTCACGAAGTGGGTCATGCCGAAGCGGCGCGCGATCGCCTCACGCGCCGGGTTGATGTCGACCCCAATGATCTTGTCGGCGCCCGCCAGGCGCGCCCCCTGCACCACATTGAGACCGATGCCGCCCAGGCCGAAGACGACCACGCTGGCGCCCGGTTCGACCTTGGCGGTGAAGATGACCGCGCCGATCCCGGTGGTCACACCGCAGCCGAGGTAGCAGATCTTGTCGAACGGCGCGTCGGTACGCACCTTGGCCACCGCGATCTCGGGCAACACGGTGTGCCGAGCGAAGGTCGAGCAGCCCATGTAGTGGTGGATCTTCGTCTTCCCGATCGAGAAGCGGCTCTCCCCGTCGGGCATGACGCCCTTGCCCTGGGTGGCCCGGATCGCGGTGCACAGGTTGGTCTTGCGGCTCAGGCACGATTTGCACTGCCGACACTCGGGCGTGTACAGGAGGATCACGTGGTCGCCCTGCTGCACGCTGGTCACGCCCGCACCCACGTCGACGACGACGCCGGCGCCTTCGTGGCCGAGGATCACCGGGAACAACCCCTCGGGATCCGCGCCCGAGCGCGTGAACTCGTCGGTATGGCAAACGCCCGTGGCCTTGAGCTCGACGAGCACCTCGCCGGCGCGAGGTCCCGCGAGCTCGACCTCCTCGACGACGAGGGGCGCTCCAGCGGCGTACGCGACGGCGGCACGGGTCTTCATGGTGGGCCGCACGTTACCTCCTGCGCGGAGGCTCGGTCTACCGGCGGACGCTGCTACGGAAAGACGACCTCGCCGGCGCTCGACTGCAAGGTCGTGGAGATCAGCCCGAAGCCGAGCTGGCCGTTCTCGTTCACGCCCCAGCAGCGCACCTCGGTGGCGCCGGCGACGCAGCCGTGGTGGCCGACGCCGAGCGAGGCGCCGTGCGAGGCGTCGAGCACCTGGATGGAGAGCGGCGGGACGTCCATGACCAGCACGTGGAGCTCGAGGTTGGCGTCTACCAGGTTGAGCACCGGCCAGTCGAGCGCCGAGACCACCTCGATCGATCCGCGCGCCATCTGGTTGCGGTTCTGGTCGATGGGAATCTCACCGCCGCTGAACGAGCCCAGGAAGCTCCAGCGGAACTGGGCGTCGAGCTGCACCCATCCCATCGGGCGGTAGAGCAGCTTGAACGGCATGCCGAAGTTCTTGTTGGTGATCTCCATGCCGTTGACCTCGCCGCCGAGCTGGTCCCAGTGCAGCCCGGTCTCGAAGCGGAAGGGCGAGCGTTTGGGCAGGTCGACCAGGTACAGGGTCCACTGGAACCCGTGCAGGTTGCCGTCGTCGCGCTGGGGGAAGTAGATCAGCTCCATGGTGAAGGGTAAGGTGAGGATCGACGCGGTCGCGTCGGCGGCGGCCTTGCGCTTGGCCTGCAACCCCTCGTCGCTGTAGTAGGTCGTGGTGGTCTCGGTGACCTCGTAGTCGCCCTCGATGTGCGAGGTGCTCGTCTGGCTCTTGACGTTGCTGGCGGCGCCGGCCGAGCTGAGCAGGCCGAAGCTGATGGCGGCCAGGAAGCGCGCCAGGCAGCAGTGGCGCTCGTAGTAGCGCAGGCCGTTTCCCGATAGCGACATCCCGTCGCCGAACGAGACCGCGTTCGTGGCATAGACCGCGCCCACGTCCATGTACACGGTGTCGAGGCCGGAGATGGGTTCGTCAGCCCTCGCCGGTGCGGAAGAGAGCACCAGGGCACCTATCGGAACACCGATGAACAAGCTGCGCACGGCCCGCACCTTACCGTCTCGCCTGCCGGGCAGGGCGGGTGCTCAACCCTCGGGGAGAGAACGCGGTTCGGCTGGCATCACGACCTGGGGCCGGGGACCACCACCAGGAACCCCTGGGCGTCGATCGAGACCGACCGCTCGGCGAGCAGCCGGCCGACCGCGCGCTTGAAGGCCTTCTTGCTCAGCCCGAACAGCGTGCGGATGGCCTCGGGGCTCGATCGATCGCTCACGCGCGACGCTCCGCTCCTGGCGAGGATCGCGAGGATCTTCGCGGCGTCGCCTGCGATCTCCTCGTGGGCGTGCTGGCGCAGCGACAGCACGAGCTTGCCGTCGGGCAGCACGTCCGCCACGCGGAATCGGGCGGACTCGCCTCGGCCCAGGCTGTGCGGCTCGCCCGCCGGGACCAGCCCGACGCCCGAGCGCTCCACGATGGCGAAGAGGCCGATGTCGGGATCGTTACGCCAGGCCTCCCCGATCACCCACGCGTCGCGCGCGTAGCGCTTCGGCTCGACGTCGAGCAGCGGGCCGATGAACATCGTACCCGCCAGACGCCCGCTCTTGTCGAGGTAGAGCCCGATAGGCTGGCGTTCGCCGACGAACAGCTCCTTGGACTGCTGGGCGAAGGGCACGAGCAGCTCCTTGCCGAGGCCCCAGTCGACGAACGCGCCGATGTCGGTCGTCGCCGTCACGGTGAGAAACGCGACCTCACCGAGGGTCAGCTTGACGGGTCGCGTGGTCGCGATGGGCCGCTCTTCCGCGTCGAGGTGGATGAACACCTCGAGCTCGTCACCCACCTTCGCTGCCTCCGGGACTTCCTGGTTGGGGAGCAGGATCGTGGGCGCCTCCGCGGAGACGTCGCGCGCGTCGACGGCGAGGAACGCCCCCGGGGTGTTGAATCGTCGGAGCTGCAGCTTCACGCGGCGGCCCAGTAGATGTTCGAAGCTCATCGGGGCTCACCATGCCAGGGACCGGTTGAGGCGTCGAGTCACGCCGCCGGCGCCGCCGCTCACGCGAATCGCCAGCTGCACGCTAGCGCGCACACCCTGCGCGATCCGGCCCGCAGCAAGACGGCACCCTTCTCGCTCGACCGAGGTGGAGGAGGATCCATCCATGCCGAACGTCGGAGAGGTCTGCAATCGCAACGTCGTCGTCGCTCGCCGCGTGACAGCGCTCGTCGATGTCGCCGTGCTCATGCGCGACCAGCACGTCGGCGACGTCGTGGTCGTCGGCGACGTGCTCACGCGCCCGGCGGTCACGGCCCGGGACGACGAGGACATCCTGCACGCGGCGCATCGGATGCGCGTCGAAGGTGTCCGTCGCATGCCGGTGGTCGACAAGGACGGCGGCCTGCCCACCCATCCATGACACGATGTCCCACGTGACGCACACCAGCTTACCGTTCCCCGCCCGCCCCGCCGGGGCCGTCCGGTGACGGCGTCGGAACCCGGCGAGCCGTCGGTCCAGCAGAACCTGCTCGTCCCCGGTCAGGAGCGCTGGCCCCTGGATCTGGCCAAGCCCGTCATCGAGTTCGTCGACGTGTCGATCGGCTTCGGCAAGAACCAGGTCCTGCGCGGGCTCAGCCTCCAGATCCTCCCGGTGTCACCACCGTGATCATCGGCCGCAGCGGCTCCGGGAAGTCGGTCCTGCTCAAGTTGACGATGGGGCTCCTGGGCCCCGACAGTAGCAAGGTGATGCTGTTCGGCCGCGATCTCGCGACCGTCAGCTCGGTCGAGATGCTCGAGCTGCGCAAGCGCATGGGCATGCTGTTCCAGAACTACGCGCTCTTCGATGCGCTGCCCGTGGACGAGAACGTCGGCTTCACCTTGCTCGAGAACTCCCGCATGCCGCGTCGGGAGGTCATGACGATGGTCGAGGAGTTGCTTCAGTTGCTCGAGCTCTCGGGCAGCGAGCACCTGCTGCCGGACGCGCTGTCGGGCGGCATGAAGAAACGCGTGGGCCTGGGGCGCGCCCTCATCGCCCGGCCCGAGGTGGTGTTGTTCGACGAGCCCACCACCGGCCTCGATCCGATCATGATCGCGAAGGTCGACGAGATGATCCGCCAGCACGTGAGCGAGCTGCTCGAACGCCTGCACATCGCCGACCTCGCGCAGCGCATGCCCGGCGAGATCTCGACTGGCCAGCGGAAGCGGGTCGGGCTGGCACG
>JBKJOI010000564.1:0-6192 GCA_046595695.1 Haliangiales bacterium
GCGGGGCCGGGAGAAGCTACGCGGGATCGACGGGCAGCGTCAGCGTGAAGCAGGCGCCGCCGCCCTCGCGGTTGCTCGCGTCGGTCTTGCCGCCGTGTGCCGCCGCGATGCCTTGCACGATGGCCAGGCCCAGGCCGGCGCCGGCGCGCCGTTGCCGATGCGCCTGCCAGTAGCGATCGAAGATGTGCGGCAGCGCGTCCTCCGGGATGCCCGCGCCGCCGTCGGCCACGCACACGCGCACGAAGCCGCCCTCGAGCGACGCGCTCAGCTCGACGTCGCCCTTGCCGCGCGCGTAACGGAGCGCGTTGCCGACGAGGTTGCCGACCGCCTGCAGGATGCGATCGCGGTCGGCGCGAATTTTGATGGCGTCGACCGCCGCGTCGACGGACACGGTGATCTTCATGTTGGCGTCGCGCGCCAGAATCTCGTGCTCGCGCGCCGCGTGGTCGAGCAGCGCGCGCACCGCCATGGGCCGACGCTCGATCGACAGCTTGCCTGCTTCGATCCGGCTGGCGTCGAGCAGATCGCGGATGAGCCGGTCGGCGCGACCGACGGCGCGGCGGATCGCCGCCACGTAGCGCGTGCGCGTGTCGGTGTCGAGCTGGGGGTCCGCGAGCTCCTCGACGGCGACGCTGACCGCGTTCAGCGGGTTGCGCAGGTCGTGCGAGACGATGGCGAGGATCTCCTCGCGCGCGCGCGCGCTCTGCTCGAGCTCGGCCTGGGCGCGGCGCTCGGTGGTGAGGTCCTCCATGGTCATGACCGCGGCCACGACCTTGCCCCGGGCGTCGTGGACCGGCTGGGCGCTGGCGCGGACGATCACGCGCGTGCCGTCGGGACGCTCGCAGATCATGTCCTCGGCCACGACCACCTCGTGCTGGATCGCCGCGCGCGCGAGCGGCCACTCGTCGGCGCCGTAGGCGGTGCCATCGGGGCGGAAGGCGGCGTAGCGGCGGAGCTGCGCGATGGTGTCGCGGCGCACCGCCGGCTGTCCGAGCAGCTCTCCGACCTGGTCGTTGGACAGCAGCAGCTCGCGGCTGGGCACCTCGGCGATCATGACCGCCGCGGGCATCTGCCGCAGCACCGCGGCGAGCACCTGCCGCTCGGCGGCGAGGTCGCCGAGCGCGGAGCGCGCGCTCTCCTCGGCGCGACCGACGCGGATCGCGTAGCGCAGGCGGCGCACCAGGCGCGTGGGCGACAGATCCCCTTTGGGAAGATAATCGGTGGCGCCGCCGGCCACCAGGCGCGCCGCGGTCTCGTCGTCCTGTCCGGTCACCACCAGGATGGGCGTGAGCACGCCCGCCGCGCGCAGCCGCTGGATGAGCGTGAGCCCGTCTTCGATCGGCATCGACTGGTCCATGATCACGCAGTCGTAGGCGCGCGCCTGCAGGAGCTCGAGCACGCGGGTCGGCCCGTCCTCCTCGTCCACCTCGGCGCGGATGCCGGCGGCGGCGAGCGCGCGACGGATCGCGATCCGGTCCACTTCGTCGTCGTCGACCACCAGCAGGTGCAGGATCTCGTCAACCATAGTATTCCTCGGCGGCAGCTTGCTAGCGTCGCGCGCGCTCCGTCAATCAATAGCAGATACACCACCATGCCATGCGACCGCCTGCCGGAGTGCCACGTCGTGCGGCTGACGCTGGGCGCCCCCGCCACAGGGTTGGGCGCCCTGGTCACAGGACGGACGGAAACTGGCGCGCGAGGTGCAATTAATGTCTCGCCAGGAGAAGCCACCGTGGAATCCAAACTCTCGGCCATCGTCTCGTCCACGAGAAATCTAGCGCCAACCCTGGTTGGTCATGACACGACCGCGTCCCCCGGGCAGCTCCAGGAGCTCGGAGAGGGCGGCCAGCGCGGCAGCCCGCCCGAGGGCCCCAAGCGCACGCGGCTCCACGACCTGCTGAAGCACCAGCGGGAAGAGATCCTCAAGCGCTTCGTCCTGCGCGTTCGCGAGGCACCCTTCGAGGCCGACAAGCTGCCGCGGCCGGTCCTGCTCGACGGCCTGCCCGGGTTCCTGGATCAGGTCGTGAGCGCGCTGGTGCGCCAGGAGGACCCGGGCGCGGAGCTGGGCGTGACGTCGACCAGCGCCGCCGCCGCCGAGCACGGCCTGCAGCGGCTCGAGATCGGCTTCGACATCGTCGAGCTGGTCCGCGAGTACGGCGTGCTGCGCGACGTGGTCCTCGAGCTCCTGATCGAGGCCGGCGCGGTCATCGACCTCGCCGAGTACAAGGCCTGGTCGCGGCACATCAGCGCCGGCGCCGCCCAGGCGGTCACGCAGTTCGTCGCCGCGGAGGATCAGCAGCGCGATCGGCTGGTCGCCCAGCACTTCGCGTTCCTGGCCCACGAGCTGCGCCACAAGCTGAACGGCGCGGTCGCGACGCTGTCCTGGTGGCAGCGCAGCCAGGCGACCGCGGAGCTGGCGGCGAAGACGCTCGACGAGTCGCTGGCCGAGATCAGCGGCGTGCTCGACCAGCAGCTGGCCACATCACGTCTCGACGGCGTGCTCGCCGGTCTGGAGCTGCATCGCGAGCGCATCACCGCCGACGAGCTGATGCTCGCCGCGGTCCGTGACGTGCGCTCGGCCGCCCAGCTGCGCGGCGTCACCATCACCACCAGCGTCGCGCCCGGGCTCGCCCTCCATGTCGACGCGCGGCTCCTGCGCTCGGCGCTCGGCAACCTGCTCGCCAACGCGATCAAATTCACCCGCACGGGCGGCAAGCTGCAGCTGCGCGCGAGCGCGAGCGAGCGGGGCGTGGTCCTCGAGGTCGAGGACGAGTGCGGCGGGCTACCCAACGGGATGATCGAGCGGCTGTTCGAGCCGTTCGTGCAGCTCGGCGAGAATCGCAGCGGCTTCGGCCTGGGCCTCGCCATCGCGCAGCAGGCGGTCGAGGCGCACGGGGGCCGGCTCAGCGCCGACGACCTGCCCGGCCGCGGCTGCATCTTCCGCCTCGAGCTCCCGCTCGAATGATCCGCTGCGCGCGCTCACCTTCCCCCCACCTCCGCAATTCGCGCCGATCCCCTCGCCATTTCAGCCGCATTCCTCCTTCGCCCTCTGGCGATTCGGCCTCATCTGGGCCGCTTCCACTGCGCCGCTTGCACCCATCACCGCACGCAAGGTGTGCGGCTCTGCCACACCCGTGCGCGCTCGCCCGTGCGTCCTACCTCCCGCGTCGGCGCGGACGCCGCAATTGCCTGGAATGACTCTCGCGAACCGCTGGCACGAACGCTGCACCAAGCCGGGTCATGTTGAACAAAACTGACGAACTCAAGAACCGTATCGAGGCCAAGAAGCACGAGCTGCAGAGCCGCCTGGCGGAGCTCAAGGCCGACACCCGCGCCGAGGCTGCCGAGCAGCGCGACAAGATCAAGGCGAAGCTCGACGATCTCGAGGCCAACATCAAGGAAGGCTGGGACAAGCTGACCGACAAGGTCAGCGCCAAGCTGAACGACTGGCTGTCGAACTAGCTCGTAGCAGCTGGGCACGCTGGACATCGCGTGCCGCGTTTTCCACTAATCCCTTTGCTCGCATAGCTTTGTTGGTTCGCCAATAACGCCTGGGCACCTCCAGGCGAACGAGAGGAGATTGCCATGTTTCGCGTAGCCATTGGTTTGCTCGTCGTCGCCATCATTGCTGCCGTCTTTGGATTTGGCGGGATCGCCAGCACAGCCGCCGGCTTCGCGAAGATCGTCTTCGTCGTTGCGTTGGTGCTCGCCGTCATCGGCTTCCTCATGGGCGGTCGTGGCTCGGGTATCGTGCCCGCGCTCGCCCTCGGCACCACGCTCGCCCTCGGCGGCGTCGCCAACGCGCAGGAGCCCGGCTACGGCGCGAACGGCCAGGTCCGCTCGGGCGTCACCTTCGGTGGCGCGCTCGGCTTCGGCCACATCGAGTGCGATGGCGTCGACTGTGACGGCGTCAACGAGGCCGGCGGCATCGACGTGCACGTCGGCGGCCTGGTCGCCCCGGATCTCGGCATCGTCCTCGACCTGTGGGGCATGTCGCACAACGACGAGCGCGCCACCTTCTCGCAGGCCATCGTGACCGGTGCGCTGCGCTACTGGCTGGTGCCTCGCTTCTGGATCCAGGGCGGCCTCGGCGTCGCCCAGGCGACCTGGACCTACGACGCCGACGTGGTCCAGTTCGAGGACCAGTCGGAGACCGTGCCCGCCGTCATGGGCGCCATCGGCCTCGAGCTGCTGTCGAGCCGCAGCTTCGCCATGGACGTGCAGCTGCGCGCCGGCACCGGGCTCTACGAGGACGACGTACGCGTGCGCAACGTGTCGCTCGGCCTCGGCGTGAACTGGTACTAACATGACCACCCGCAAGACCAAGGCCCTGGCGGTCGTCGGCAGCTGGATCGGGATGCTGGTCGTGGCCGGGCTGCTGATGGTCCTCTTCGGGCTCATCGGTTCCATGTCGACCGGCTCGGCACTAGCCTCCCTGGTCTTCGTCGTCGGTGCCACCGTCGCTGCGATCGCCTTCGTGCTGAGCGACGTGCACCACCATAACCACCCTCGCCACCGCTAGAGCTGTCCTACCGCACCACCCGAACCGGCCCGCGACTTCTGTTAGAGTCGCGTGGTCCGACGCCGGAGTGGTGGAACGGTATACACGCGGCACTTAAAATGCTGCGCCCCCAAGGGCATGCGGGTTCGACTCCCGCCTCCGGCACCGTTCCCACGCTCGACGTCACGTACGGCCGCTAGGCTCGGCAGCACGGGCTTGGCCCGTGCCGTCCCGCCCGCGGGGTGAACGTCCGCGGGGCGGGCGGCTCCTGGTACTGGTGACCGGCCGGAAGCTCGCGCCTCTGCTCGAGCTCGTGCCCGACGCAATCGAGTCGCCCGCGGCCTCCCGGCGCTGCGGCGGCATGCCGACCGGGTGCTGTCGCGGCCGCACGGCGAGGGCATCGGCGAGCTGCTCGAGGGGCCGCTCGCGCCGCGAGCGCCCGCCGGGCCGATGTGAAGCGCACGACCGCGCGGACTGACATGTCGCCCACCGAGGAAATTCACGTCAGGAAGGAACTCGTGGATTTCGAAAAGCAGAGGACTTCCTGACCCGCCTCATGAGCTAGATTCCTAGTCCATGAGCGGTACGATCCTATTGGTCGAAGACGATGAAGACACGCGCTCCCTCCTGTCCGACGCGTTGGGCCGACGCGGCTTCAGCGTGCACGCGGTCGCGAGCGCCGACGCGGCGCTCGAGATCGTGCGCGCCGAGGAGATCGACACCCTCGTGACCGACGTCCAGCTCGGGGCCATGACCGGCCTCGAGCTGGCGCAGCAGCTGCGCGAGCTGCGCCCGGACATCCCGGTCGTGGTCATCACCGGCCACGGCAGCATGGATATCGCCATCTCGGCCATCCGCGCCGGCGCCTACGATTTCATCACCAAGCCGGTCTCGATCGAGGCCATGGCGGTGGCGCTGGGCCGCGCGGTGCAGCACCGCCACCTGACCTCCGAGGTGCGGCGCCTGCGCGAGGTCGTGGCGGCGAGCAAGCGGCCGACCAGCCTGGTCGGTGACAGCGCGCCCATCCGCCGCGTCCTGGAGCTCGTCGACCAGGTCGCCGACTCCGACGCGACCGTGCTCATCACCGGCGAGAGCGGCACCGGCAAGGAGCTGGTCGCGCGCTCGATCCACGAGCGCAGCCAGCGCGCCAGCAAGCCGTTCGTGGCCATCAACTGCGCGGCCATGCCCGCCAGCCTGCTCGAGAGCGAGCTCTTCGGCCACGTGCGCGGCGCCTTCACGGACGCCAAGCGCTCGCGTCCGGGCCTGTTCGTGCAGGCGCAGGGCGGCACGCTGTTCCTCGACGAGATCGGCGAGATGCCGCTCGAGATGCAGGTGAAGCTCCTGCGCGTGCTGCAGGAGCGCAAGGTGCGTCCGGTCGGCGGCGACGAGGAGGTCGCCTTCGACGCGCGCCTGGTCGCGGCGACGAACCGCGACCTGCAGTCGGAGGTCGACGAGAGCCGCTTCCGCGCCGACCTCTACTACCGTATCAACGTGGTGCACATCGACGTGCCGCCGCTGCGCTCGCGGCAGGGCGACATCCTGTCGCTCGCGCAGTACTTCCTGCACCGCCACGCCGAGCGCAGCACCAAGTCCATCGTCGGCATCGCGGCGCCGGCCGCGCGCAAGCTGATGGACTACGACTGGCCGGGCAACGTGCGCGAGCTCGAGAACTGCATGGAGCGCGCGGTCGC
>JBKJOI010000642.1:0-13343 GCA_046595695.1 Haliangiales bacterium
CCCGTGGCCGCCCCCGCGCACGCACGCGCCCCGGCCGCGCCGGTCCCCACCTCCGCGGCCCCGCCCCAGGACCACGGCGCCGCCGACGAGTCGACGCTCGCGCTCCTCGATCGCTGGCTCCGACGCGCGCTCGCCGAGCACGCCTCCGACGTGATCGTCTCGGCGCACCACGGCGCGCGCCTGCGCATCTCCGGCGCGCTCGTCGACCTGCCCGGCGCACCGCTCACCGACGCGCAGCTCATGGCGCTGCTCGCGCCCGCGCTCTCCGACGCGCACCGCGCCGCGCTCGCACAGCACGGCTCGGCGGACCTCGCCTTCGTGTGGAACGATCCGCAGAGTCACGCGGACGCCGGCGAGCGCACCCGCTTCCGCGTGAACCTCTTCCGTCAGGCCAACGGCCTGGCCGCCGCCTTCCGGCCGGTCCGGCGCGATCCGCCCACGCTCGCCGACCTGCACCTGCCCGAGACGCTGGGCCGCCTGGCTCGCTTCCCCAACGGGCTCGTGCTGGTCACCGGCCCGACCGGCTCGGGCAAGTCGACGACGCTGGTCGCGCTGGTCGAGCAGCTCAACCGCGAGACGCCGCGGCACATCGTGACGCTCGAGGATCCCATCGAGTACGAGTACCGCTCGCAGCGCGCCCTCGTGCACCAGCGTGAGCTGGGCGTGCACGTGGACAGCTTCGAGTCGGGGCTGCGCGCCGCGCTGCGCGAGTCACCCGACGTGATCCTGGTCGGCGAGATGCGCGACCGCGCCACCATCTCGGCCGCGCTGACCGCCGCCGAGACCGGCCACCTGGTGCTGTCGAGCCTGCACGCCGGCTACGCGGCGATGGCGGTCGAGCGCATGATCGACGCCTTCCCCGAGCACCAGCAGCGCCAGGTGCGCGCGCAGCTCGCGGGCTCCTTGCGCGCCGTGCTCACGCAGCACCTCTTGCCGGCAAGCGTGCCGGGCACCCGCCGGCCCGCGATCGAGCTCATGATCAACACATCGAACACCGCGTCGCTCATCCGCGACGGCAAGACCCACCAGCTCGCCAGCGCCATCCAGACCGGCCGCGACGACGGCATGATCCCGTTCGACCGCTCGCTCGCCGATCTCGTCGAGGCCCGCGCCGTCGACTACGACACCGCGCTCGCGCTCACCCACGACGCCGGGCTGCAGCTGCGCGAGCTGCTCAACAACGGCTCCGGCGCCGGCCGCGGCCGCGCACTTCGCTAGCCGGCGCTGGACCAGCTTGTCGGCGATCTGCTCCTCGGAGGGCGCAGCAATGAACCGCTGCAGCTGCAGCAGCGTGCACACCACGATGAATGAACACTTCGCTCTCTCCCCCGAGCCGCGGCCGCGCCGGCGCGGCGCCCTGCCGTCTACTTCAGCTCGAGCAGCTGGACCTCGAACAGCAGCGTGGCGCCGGGGGGAATCACGCCGCCCGTGCCGCGCGCGCCGTAGCCCAGGTCGGGCGGGATGAGCAGCGTGCGCTTGCCGTTGATCTGCAGGCCGGCCACGCCCTCGTCCCAGCCCTTGATCACCTGCCCGGCGCCGAGCTTGAACGAGAACGGCGAGCCACGATCGAGCGAGCTGTCGAACTTGGCGCCCTTGGCACCGTTCACCCAGAGCCAGCCCGTGTAGTGCATCACGCAGGTCTGGCCCGCCTTGGCAGCGGCGCCCGCGCCGGGCGCGGTATCCTCGTACTGCAATCCACTGCTGGTCGTGGTCATCGGCATGGGCAATACCTTAGCGGACACCCACGGGCCGCGTCGAGAGGCTGACCACCCAAGTCCCCGCTACGGCGTCAGGCAGTCGAAGCCGACGAAGTCGTCCTGGAACGCGCAGATTTGGCCGAGCGAGGCGCAGTCGATGGTCACCAGCTCGCCGCCCTGGCAGTAGGTGAGCACGGTGGCGTCCTCCGAGCACTGGCCGAAGAAGTCGATGCCCATGCACGCGTCCACGACCGGCGGCACGACGCAGTTATAGCCGATGGTCTCGTCGACGAACGCGCACGCGTTGCCGCTGGCGGCGCAGTCGACCGTGAACAGCGCGCCGTCCGCGCAGTAGGTCAGCACGCCCTCGGGCGAACACTCGCCCAGGAAGTCGATGCCCATGCACGCGTCGGGCGCTTTGCGCCGCTTGCAGTCCTTGCCGAGCTCGTCGTCGACGAAGCCGCAGTCCATCGCGTAGGCCGCGCAGTCGAGCGTGCGCGCGTGGCCGTCCTCGCACCACGACAGGAGGCCACGGTCGCTGCAGGTGCCCGTGTAGTCGAGCTCGCCGCACTCACCGGGTGCGGGCGCAGGCGGCGGCGCGGCGTTCGCCGGACCGAAGCGCTCGAGCAGGATCTGCACGCTGTTCTGGCCGCTGCGCCCGCAGATGCACGGGCGCTCCTCGAGCTCGCCGCACGCGAGCTCGGCGTCCTGGAAGCGGCGATCGCCACAGCCGCTCAGGTACGACATCGGGTCCTCGCAGGCGAACGCGTGATCGAGCGACGCGACGTTGCCGATGGTCGCCGCGGCCGCCTCGCAGGCGCCGCGCGCGTCGGCGAGGTTGTCGGAGAACACGAAGACGACCGCGCGATCGATGAGCCGGCAGCTGCCGGTGTCGATGGGCGCGACGCCCGCGTAGCCGCCCAGGCCCATCTCGCTGCCCGCGCCGCCGATGACGACCTCGAGGTACGGGCCATCGGTCGGCTCCTGCACGGTGATGCGCACGTTGAAGCGATCGAGCTGATCGGCGACGCAGCCGACGACCGCGCTCCAGGTCGCCTCGTCCGCCGCGAACGCAGGGATCTTCACGGTGGCGTGCCCGGTCGAGGCGATCACCGACGAGGTGTTCGCGCGGGCGTCGTCGGCGCCGGCCTGGAACGTGCCACCGCCCCGGTTCAGGTAGATCGGGAGCGGCGCGCCGCCGGGCACGAACATGGTCTTCGACGCGCCGGCGTAGCCGCGGATGGGCACGTAGACGCCGTGGGCGCGCGCGGCTTGCGGATCGCCGCGACCGGGGTCGTCGTGGGTGACCTCGCCGACCGCGCAGCCGCTGGCCGAGGTCGTCATGGCCGCGGTGGCGGCGGCGACGAGTACCAGCACGAGGGCGGACGCGGTGGGGGTGCGCATGAACCCACGCCTATGCAGAGCAAGCGTCGGTCCAAGGCGGGGCATGATCGATGGGCGAGCGATCCTGGATACTTGGTGGTTCTGGCCGCTGTGGCCGTGGGGCCACCGCCCCCGGATGCCGTGGCCTACACCCGGTGGGTGAGACCTACCTGCCTACTTGCCCTTGCACTCACCCTTGGTGGCGTAGCGCTGGCCCGGGCAGCTGCCCGAGTTCTGGAACGTCTTGCCGTCGCAGCCGCAGTAGGACTGCAGGTCGCGCGTGCACATTCGGTCCTTGGCGACGCACTTTCCGAGCGTCTTCTTGCCGCAGCCCTGGCCCTCGCAGACGCCGCTGTCGCAGTCGTCGTGGCCACCGCAGGCGCCGCCGACCGCGAGCTTCTTGCCGCCCATGGGCTCCTGCACGACCGGCGCCGCGCACTCGCCCGTGGCGACGAAGCGCTGACCGGGACAGCTGCCCGACGAGCGAAAGGTCTTGCCGTCGCAGCCGCAGTAGGCGCGCAGGTCCTTGGTGCACGCGCGCGTCGTCGACGCGCACACGCCCGGCACGTCGCCGCAGCCGAGGCCTTCGCAGACGCCACCGGCGCAGTCGGACGCGAGCTTGCAGGCGCCGCCGTTGGCGACCTTGGCGGGGCGCGTCACGGGCGGCGTGACGGGAGCCGCGGGGGTGGCCGGCGTGGCCGGCGTGGCGGCCGGATACGCGGGCTCGGCGGGCGTCGCCGGCGCGGGCGTCGCCGGCGCGGGCGTCGCGGGCTCGCTCGCCACCGGCGGCGAGGTCGGGGGCGCGTTCTCCGAGGGCGGCCCGGTGCCGACGACGCAAGCGATGAGCAGGACGGAGGCCGCGAGCAGCGAGGGCAAGGTGAGTCGTTTCATGGGCGCCGAGTATAGACGCAGACCGCGTCGATCTACTTCAATCGCCGCTGGCGGGAGTGTCCAGATCGCGCGCCTGATAGGGTCTGAAGGTCTCCCGCGAGCCGCGCCCGGCGTTGAGCGCGTCGAGCTCGTCGGTGGAGTAGCCGTCGCTCGTGCCCACGGGCAGGCGCCGGCGCACGAACGCCTCGATCGTGACGCGCGCCTCGAGCGCGCCGCGCACGACGTCGTCGGGGCCGCTCTCGGCGCACTCGTCCCAGAGCAGAAACAGGAGCCGGCGCCGCTCGACCGCTGGCCAGCCCGCGTCGCGCCAGATCGCGTCGAGCCACTCGGGCAGCCGCCCGATCGCCTCGCGCAGCCGCGTGGTGCGCGCGGCCAGCGCCATCTGATCGCGCTCCTCGCGCGTCTCCTCCAGGTACTTGTGCTTCTCGTACCAGTACGGATCATCGCCGTGCAAGCGCATGAGCCAGTCGGTGACGTCGAACGAGGCGCGGTAGCCGACGCCCTCTTTCGGATCGGCGAAGAACTCGCCCTGCCAGTTGGGCTTGTCCTGGAGGTGCACACGACCGTCGGCGTCGACGTCCGCCGTGAACGTCCGACGGTTTTTCCTGTAGCGCCCGCCGCCGACCGGCACGCCGATGGCCGGCTCGTCGGGCGCCACGGTCGGCCCGGGGTCGCGCATGTTGACGGTGGGCGCGCCGACCTTCAGGCCGAACGCGCGCGCTGCCTTCGTGGCCGAGGGCGTGCGCAGATCGATGGTCGGTGCGTCATCGTCGGGCTCGGGCGTCGGATCGCTCGGGCGCATGCCCAGCGAGCGCGAGGCATTCGGGCCGTCCGGCGCGGGTGCGCTGCGCGGGTCCAGGCTGGCCACCGCGTCGGCGGCGGGCGGTCCCCCCGGCACGTCGGCACGCGGGCGGCGCGCGGCCGGCGAAGGCAGCGCAGGCGCCACGACCGGCGCGGGCCCCACGACCGGCTCAGGCAGCGCCACGACCGGCGCGGGCGCCACGACCGGCGCGGGCAGCGCCACCGGCCCCTCGAGCATGGTGATCTCGATGCTCGCCGGGTGCAGGTTCGCGCGCGCAGTCCGCAGCGGCGAACGCGCCAGGATCACCGCGGCGAGCGCGTGCAGCCCCGCCGAAACGATGATCGTCCACGAACGCATCAACTCTTGGACTACACCGACCTGGGCAGCGTTGCCAGCAGGTACAATGTAGGTGCGTGCGCGCGGGGACCTCGGCTCGAGCAGTAGCGGTGCTGACCGCCTGCAGCCTCGTCGCGCTCGCCGTCGTGCTGTGCGCTCCCGCACGCGCCGAGGCACAGCCGGTCTACCCGCCGATCGCCGACCGCGACTACGCGCTCGACGCCTACCAGGGCACCGCGGTGGCCTCGCAGCGCATCGTCGGCATGGGCGGCACGTCGCTGGCGACCGCCGAGGGCGCCGCGTCGATGAGCTCGAACCCTGCCTCCGTGGCCTCGCGCCTGGCCACCTCGAACGACTGGTTCGACTGGGACTTCGCCTTCGACGCCTACACGCCCGCGATCGGCACCGACTTCGACAACAACGGCACCGACCAGAAGGAGGACGCGCTCGGGACCCAGGCGCTGAACCTCGCGCTCATGGGCTACTTCGGCGCGTGGGGCGCGGGCCTCTCGGTGGTGGGCGAGTCGCGAGAGATCGAGCTGGCGAGCGACGAGCCCGCCGCGCTGTCGGCGGCGGTGGTCAGGTTCACCGTCGGCCGGTCCTTCCGCGACCGCGAGATCACCGTCGGTGCCGGCTTCGCCCTCGGCACCTTCGACGTCACGCTCGACGACGAGGGCGGCGACCCCGACACCACCCTGGTCGAGGGCACCGCGGGCACGCTCGAAGCCGGCGTCCTGTGGCAGCCGCCGCGGCGCAACCTGCGCGTGGGTGCGGCCGGCCAGCTGCCCATCCGCGCGTCGCTCGACCAGGCCACCTGCGATCCCAACGACTGCGGCGGCTACATCCTGCCCGAGCGCGTCGAGTTCCCCTGGAAGCTCGGCGCCGGCGTCGCCTGGCGCCGCGGCCCGACCCCGTGGAACATCCGGGTCCACGACGACTGGCGCGACGAGCAGTCGCTCGTGCTCGCCGCAGACCTGATCGTGACCGGCCCGGTCGAGCGCGGCGCCGGCATCGAGGCCTTCCTCGATCACCGGCTGCAGCCGTCCGGACGCAGCCCGTCGCTCTCGGTGCGCACCGGCGCCGAGTACGAGTGGGTGCCGGGCTGGTTCCGCGTGCGCGGTGGGCTCTACTACGAGCCCGGCCGCTTCGAGGGCGTGGGCGGACGGGGCCACGTCACGGTCGGTTTCGACGTACGCTTCTGGTCGTTCTGCTTCTGGGACGACCGTTACCGCCTGCGCGTCTCCGGCGCCGGCGACGCGGCCCGCGGCTACACCAACATCGTGCTCTCGCTCGGCCTCTGGCACTGAGGCGAGGGCACTTCTAGGACGCTCCCTTCATGTCGATCTGGTGGTTCGCTTTCGGCTATTTCGCCTGCTACGTGCCCTACAGCGCCCTCACCAAGGCGCTGTCGGATGGGCTGGTGCCCGGGTTGGCCAAGATTCCGGGCCTGAGCCTGCTGCCCATCGCGAACGTCGCGTCCATGATCGGCATGGTCGCGTTCATCTCGGGCATGGGCTGGTGGAAGCACGCCGGGCGCGCGCGCCTGGGCAGCTTCAGCTTCCCGTGGCCCAACTGGTGGACCTTCGCCTCGGGCATGGGCACCGCGACGGTGATCGTGACCACCACGCTCGCCTACACGTTCTCGGGCGTGTCGATCGTGTTCATGATGCTGCTCATGCGCGGCGGCGTGCTCATCATGGCGCCGCTCGTCGACGCGCTGGCGGGGCGCCACGTGCGCTGGTTCTCGATGGTGGCGCTGCTGCTGTCGCTGGCGTCGCTGGTGGTCGCGTTCGTGTGGAGCCCCAAGGCCGACTTCGCGCTCACATACATCGCCATGATCGACGTCGCGCTCTACCTGGGCGCGTACTTCGTGCGCCTGCGCTTCATGAGCCGGCTCGCCAAGTCGAGCGACCCCGACGCCTCGAAGCGCTACTTCGTCGAGGAGCAGATGGTCGCGACGCCCGCGGTCGTGCTCGCGCTGGTCGGGCTCGCGCTGGTCGGCCCCGACCGGCTCGCCGGGCCGCTGCGCTTCGGCTTCACGTCGCTACCCCCGACGGCGCTGCTGCTGACGATCGCGGTGGGGCTCCTGTCGCAGGGCACCGGGGTCTTCGGTGGCCTGGTGCTGCTCGACAAGCGCGAGAACAGCTTCTGCGTGCCGGTGAACCGGGCTTCGAGCATGCTGGCCGGCCTGGCCGCGACCCTGCTCATCGCGGCCGTCTGGGGCGGCAAGTTTCCCGGCCCCGGTGAGCTGGTCGGCGCCGGGCTGGTGATCGCGGCGATCCTGGTGCTCAGCCTGCCGTCACTCCTGAAGAAGCGTCAGTAGCTCCTCGGCGCGCTCGATCACGAGCGTCGCGCCCGCGCCAGTGAGCTCGCCGGGCCGGAAGCCCCAGCGCACGCCCACCGGCAGCATGCCGGCGGCCAGCGCGGTCTGAACGTCGACCGCGGTGTCGCCCACGAACGCGACGTCGGCGGGCGCGTGGCCCAGCTCGGCGGCGAGCACGAGCGCCGCGGTCGGGTCGGGCTTGCGCGGGATCCCGGGACGGTGGCCCCACGCCGCCACGAACGTGCCCGCGGGGAAGAGCGCGTCGGCGATGCGGCGCGTCGGCGCGTCGGGCTTGTTGGACAGCACCGCCATCGGCACGCCGCGCGCGCGCAGCGTGGCGCACAGCTCGAGCAGGCCCGGGTAGGGCCGGGTCGCGTCGAGGAGGTGCTCGGCGTAGTAGCGCTGGTACGCGACCACCAGCTCGGGGCGCTGCACGTCGGCGTCACTCGTGCTCGGCGAGGCCCGCCGCGCCAGCACGTCGACGCCCTCGCCGATGAGCTCGCGGTAAGCGTCCAGGTCGTGGGTCGGCCAGCCGAAGCCGGCGAGCGCGTGGTTCATCGCCGCGGCGATGTCGCCGAGCGAGTCCACCAGCGTGCCATCCAGGTCGAAGACGAACGCGTGTACGTGCCGAGGCGCCGACGGCGGCGGAGCGGCGCTCGCGCTCAGCGCCGCACGCGCACGCCGGCGAGCGTGCCCACGAAGATGTCGTAGCTCTTGTCCTCGTCCGCGGCCTCGTCGCCGCGCTTCTTGGACGCAAAGGCGATCTTCACCGGGCCGCGCTCGGGCACGAACGGGTTCGGGTGCTTGTCGTTCTTCTTGCCCGAGGTCAGCTTGCTGACGATGCCGCCGTCGGCGCAGCGGCGCAGCACCAGGTAGCGCAGGCCGTCGGCCTCCTCGTTGTGGTGGACGATGAGGTCGCGCCCGACGAAGAACGGGTGCTTGTGGAAGCCGTCCTCGCGGCTGAGCTGGCGCGCGCCCTTGCCGTCCGCGCCGATCACGAAGATGTGGCTGATGCCCGCCTCCTCGCGACCCATGTAGGCGTGGAAGGTCAGCCACTTGCCGTCGGGCGACCAGGTCGGGTGGCAGTCGTTGCGGTCGGGATCGGCGGTGAGCTGGCGCGCGCTGCCCAGCTTGCCCGTCTTCGCCGCGAGCGGCGCGGTCCACAGATGGAAATTCTGCGGCGTGCCCAGGTCGGAGAACCAGGCCAGGCGCTTGCCGTCGGGCGACACCGAGGGATGCTTGAAGCTGGTCTTGCGATCGGCGAGCAGCTGCTGCTTGTCGTTGGGATCGTCCACGTTGACGCGCCAGATCTCCCACGGCCGATCCGGGGCCGACTGGCGGCGGTAGTAGACGAACGCGCCGTCGGGCGACCAGGCCGCCTGGGTGTGGTTGCCGCGCGCGCAGGTGAGCGGCCGCTCGCCGCGGCCGTCGACGCCGATCACGTAGAGCTGGATGTAGCCGTAGTCGCCGGCGTAGCAGGCGAGGCGCCTGCCGTCGCGCGCGAACACCGGGTGCTCGTGGTTGGCGTAGCCGTGAGTGATGCGCTGGATGTCGGTGAGCTCGGGCTTGGGTTCGGCGGCCATGGCGCAAGAGGATACGCCGGGAACCGCGGGCGCAGCAGCGGTGTCCCAGGCCGCATGAGCATTTCGACCACGCCGCAGAGCGGCGCAGGCCACGGATCCGCGCGCCGCTCGATGGACGTCGAGCTGAACTTGGTGCCCTTCATCGACATGATGAGCTGCATGGTGGCGTTCCTGCTGCTGTCGGCGGTGTGGACCAACGTGGCCCAGATCGGCGTGAGCCCACGCGGCGGCGTGGGGCAAGCCGCGCACGATCCAGCGCAGCCGCGCGAGCTGGTCGCGATCCTGATCACGCGCGACGGCCACTGGGTCGGTCACACCGGCGAGGCGCCGCGCCGCGTGGAGCGGATCGACGGCGCGCGCGACTGGGCCGGCCTGGGCGCGGCGCTGGCGCAGGTGGCGCGGCCCGGGCTGCCCATCGAGATCGCCGCCGAGGACGGCGTCGACTTCCAGACCATCGTCGCGACCATGGACCGCGCGATCGCCGAGGGGCTCGCCGACGTGGCCTATGTGGATCCGGCGGCGCTGTCGCTGCGCTTCTCCGAATAGCGCGCAACTGTGCTGCCGGGTGCGGACCGGGCGCGCTAGGCTCGCGCCGTGACCGACATCCCGTGCTACCAGGTCGACGCCTTCACCCGCCGCGCCTTCGCGGGCAACCCCGCGGCGGTGTGCCCGCTCGAGGCCTGGCTGCCCGACGCCCTGATGCAGAGCATCGCGGCGGAGAACGCGCTCTCCGAGACCGCGTTCTTCGTGCGCCGGCCCGGCTCGGACGACTTCGATCTGCGCTGGTTCACGCCCGCCGTCGAGGTCGAGCTGTGCGGCCACGCGACCCTGGCGTCCGCGTTCGTGCTCATGACGTTGCTCGCGCCGGCGCTGACGCGCGTGCGCTTCCACTCGCGCTCGGGCCCGCTCGACGTCAGCCGCGACGGCGACGCCTACACGCTCGACTTCCCGGCGTGGCAACCCGTGCCCGCGCCCGAGCGGGCGACCGCGGCGCTGCTGGCCGCGCTCGGCGCAGCGCCACGCGAGATCGTGCGCGCCCGCGACACCATGTGCCTGTTCGAGCGCGCCGAGGACGTACGCGCGCTCGCGCCCGACCTGACGCGCCTGGCCGCGCTGCCCGACACCTTCGCGGTCGTGGTCACCGCGCCGGGCACGGGCGCCGACGCCGACGTCGACTTCGTCTCGCGCTTCTTCGCGCCCGCCAAGGGCGTCGGCGAGGATCCGGTGACCGGCTCGGCGCACTGCGCGCTCGCGCCCCTGTGGGCCGCACGCCTGGGCAAGCCGCGCCTGCGCGCGCGCCAGGTGAGCGCGCGCTCGGGCGAGCTCGCGCTCGAGGTCGAGGGCGAGCGCGTGCTGATGAGCGGGCACGCGGTGCTCGTGAAGACGGGCACCTTCCACCTGCCGTAGCGCAGAGCTCAGTCGTCGGGGTTCGCGTCGTCGACCGCGTGCGCCAGCGCGCGCAGGGCGGCGGGCTCGAGCAGCCACAGCAGGCGCCCGCCCGGCTTGCCGCCCTTGGTCAGCTCCACGCACGCCGCGCCCGCCTTCTTGAGCGCCCACAGCGGCTCGTCGCCGCGATCGAGCGCGTGTCGCATGGCGCGATCCAGGTGCGGCGCGTGGCCGGTCACCAGCACGAGGTCCGCGCCGGCGTGCCGGGCGAGCGCGGTGAACAGCGGCCCGGGTGGATCGTCGGGCGTGATGCCCGAGACCACCTGGACCGCGGTCTGCGCGATGCCGAGCACCGCCGCCGCGATGGTCGCGGTCTGGCGCGCGCGCAGGTAGGGGCTGGTCAGCACCACATCGGGGCCGATGCCGAGCGCGCGCAGGCCGGCGGCGGCCGCGCGCGTGCGCTTCTCGCCCTTCTTGGTGAGCGGACGATCTGGATCGGGCGGGCAACCCGGCTCCTCGCGGGGCGTGGCGATGCCGTGGCGGAAGAAGACGACGCGCATGCGTGACGGTGTACCGCGCGCGCGTGACGGCAGCGCATCGGCGGGGGCTATTTGTCCTTGCTATTTTTGTATTACAAAAATATACGTTGTATTCATGAACTCGAACACGGCATCCATCCCCCGCCCCCGCCCCCGCTCCGGTTCCTCCGCCGCGCCCCCCGCCGCCTTCGCTCGCGCCGCGCGCGTGGTCGCGCGCACCGCCGATCTGATCGGCCACATGGTCGGCCACGTGGAGCGCCTGGTCGCCGACGTGACCCGCGACTCCAGCGAGGTCGCGGTCGAGGCGCAGGCGTTCTACGCCGACGCCGCGCTGCGCGCCACGCGGGTCGCGGGCACCGTGCGCGCCGCGCCACGCATGACCCGCCTGGTCACCGAGGTGTTGCGCCTGGTCGCGCTCTACAAGCTGCGTGGGCCCTCCGAGGCGCTGCACCAGGAGAGCGCGCGCCGCCTGCACGATCTTTGCGTCGAGCTGCGCGGCGGCGTGCTCAAGCTCGGCCAGCTGGCCTCGTGCCGCGTCGATCTGCTGCCGCCCGCGTACATCGAGGCGCTGTCGCGCCTGCAGGACCGCGTGCCCGCGCTGCCCGCCGAGATCATGCGTGCGCGCGTCGAGGCCGAGCTCGGCCGCCCCATCGACGAGCTGTTCGCGCGCTTCGACGACGAGGCGCTGGCCGCCGCGTCGATCGCGCAGGTGCACACCGCGCAGCTCGAGGACGGCACCGAGGTGGTCGTCAAGATCCAGCTGCCCGGCATCGAGGAGATCATCGAGGCCGACCTGGGGGCGATGCGCTTCCTGGTCGCCGCGCTCGGCGATCTGCTGCCGCGCACCGACCTGCCTACCATCCTCGACGAGCTGGGCCGCTCGGTGCGCGGCGAGCTCGACTTCCTCGCCGAGGCCGAGCACACCGAGGCGGTGCGCGCGTCGTTCGCCGGCACCGCCGATGTGGTCGTGCCGCGCGTGCACCGCGCGCTGTCGACCCGCCGGGTGCTGGTGCTCGAGCGCCTGCACGGGCGCTCGCTGTCGGCGTTCCTCGACGACGCCTCGGCCGCCGATCGCGATCGCGTGCTCGAGACGCTGGTGAAGGCCTACTGCGCGCAGATCCTGGCCCACGGCCGCTTCCAGGCCGACGCCCACCCGGGCAACTTCCTGGTCCTGCCACCGCGGACCACGGGCGGCGCGCCGATCCTAGGGCTGCTCGATTTCGGCGCGGTCGCCCTGGTGACCCCGGCGGCGCGGCGCGCCTACGCGCAGCTCGCCGGCGCGATCCTGACCCGCGACGCTCACCGGATGGCCGAGCTGTTCACCCAGATCGGCTTCGCCACCCAGGACGGCGATCCCAACTCGCTCGAGCGCTTCGCCGAGCTCATGATGGCGGCCTTCCGCGAGGGCGTCGACATGGCGTCGCTCGATCCGCGCGCGCAGCTCGAGCAGGCGCTCAAGCTGGCCCACGAGAACCCGGTGGTGCGCCTGCCCCAGGAGTTCGTGCTCATCGGCCGCGTCTTCGCGTCGCTGGGTGGGCTCCTGGTCCGCTACCAGCCCAAAGTGTCGCTGTTCGGCGCGATCGCGCCGTACGTCGCGCAGGCCATGGCGGCCTAGACTTTCCCTGGGTGTAGACTTTCCCCTGGTGGCAGGGGCGGGCACAGGACCTTTCGAACCGAAGCGAGCCGCGCCCGAGGCGCCGCAGCCCCCGGATCGCTTCGATATCCGCGGCAAGCTGGGCGCGGGCGGCATGGGCGTCGTCTACCGCGCCTTCGATCGCGAGCGCGGCCAGGAGGTCGCGGTCAAGGTGCTGCGCCAGGTCACCGGGCGCGACGTCTACCGCTTCAAGCGCGAGTTCCGCGCCCTCGCCGACGTCGCGCACCCCAACCTGGTCGGGCTCTACGAGCTGCACCTCGCCGACGACGAGTGGTTCCTGACCATGGAGCTCGTCGACGGCGTGCCGTTCATCGACTGGGTGCGCCCCGACCTCCGCGACCCGGCCGATGCGCCGGCCAGCGAGCCGTCGGGCGCGCCGCGCACGGCCAACGTCAGCACGCCGCGCGGTCTCACCGACTCGACGTCACCGACGCAGATGTCGCCGGCGCCGGCGCCGCCCTCGCGGCGCCGCTACAGCGTGATCGAGGCCGAGCTCGACACCGCGCGCCTGCAGGAGGGGCTCTACCAGCTCTGCGACACCGTCCACGCGCTCCACCAGGCCGGCAAGCTGCACCTCAATCTCAAGCCCGCCAACGTGCTCGTCGATCGCGCCGGTCGGGTCGTGCTGCTCGACTTCGGGCTCATCGCCGACGTCGGCTCGGGTGAGATCGACCGCACCCACGAGCTCGCCGCTGCGGTCGGCACGCCCCCGTACAAACCGAGGCGCGCATGCTGGTGCGCGCGGTCGG
>JBKJOI010000692.1:0-4078 GCA_046595695.1 Haliangiales bacterium
CCGCTGCCGCTGCCGGCCCCGTCGCTGCTGGCGTCGAAGTGCTTGCGGAACGAGCGCACCGCGCGGAACAGCAGCACGTCGAACGTGCCCACGGTCACGTTCATGCGCCGCGCGCACTCTTCGCGCGACTGCTCGTCGACGAGGCGGATCCGGATGGCCTCGCGGTAGCGCGGCGACAGCGCCGCCATCGCGACCTCGATGCGCGCCCCGGACAGGCGGCGCTCCTCGGCGGCGATGAGCAGCGCGTCGGCGGCGCCGGCGGGATCGCTCTCGCGCGGCGACTCCTCGGCGTAGTCGTGCAGCAGCCGGGTCGCCCGGCGCGTTCGGCGGTGCACGTCGATCACCTTGTTGACCGCGATCTGACGCAGCCAGGCGTAGACGCCGTGCCCCTGCCAGCGGTACGTGCCGATCTTCTCGAGCGCGGTCGCAAACGTCTCGCGCAGCACGTCCTCGGCGGTCGCCGCGTCGCCCAGGCGCGGCAAGATCACGCCTGCGTAGAGCGGTCCGGCGTACTTCTCGAAGATGGGGCGCAAAGCGTTCGAATCTCCCGACTGGGCCCGTTCGACCAGCCTGTGCTCTTCGGCGAGCTGTGCTTCGGCAGGGTCGAGGGTCACAGTCGTCTCCTCAAACGTACGGACGAGGGCCGGGCTTACACACTCCGGGGCGCTCGCCACATTCAGCGTCGCATGCGGCCACGGGTAAGCCAAGCGGCGCACAACGCCAGCGAAAATCAGTAGATGACGCGCTCGAGCGAGAGCCCGCGGGGTGCCGCGGTGCGCCCGGCGACGGTGCGATCGCGGCCTGCGAGCAGCTCGCCGATGTTGGCCGGGACGCGGCGACCGTGACCGACCTCGCAGAGCGTGCCGACCACCACGCGCACCATGTGCTTCAGGAAGGCCGTGCCCTCGACGTCGAAGGTGACCAGATCGCCCACCCGCCCCACGTCGACGCGGTGCAGCACGCGCACCGGGTTCTTGCGGTCGCAGTCGGCGGCGCGGAAGGCGGAGAAGTCGTGCTCGCCGAGCAGGAACGCGGCGCCCGCCTGCATCGCCGCCACGTCGAGCGGCGTGATCACGTGCCAGGCATAGCGGTCGACGAGCGGCGCGCGCTCTTCGCGGTTCCACACCTGGAAGCGGTAGTGCTTGCCGCGCGCCGAGCGGCGCGCGTCGAAGGCGTCGTCGACCTCGGCGCCCGCGCGGATGCCGATCGAGCGGGGCAGGACCGAGTTGAGCCCACGCACGAAGCCGGCGACCGGGATCCTCGCGTCGGTGCGGAAGCTCGCCACCTGCCCGCGCGCGTGCACGCCCGCGTCGGTGCGACCGGCGCCGCGCAGGATCACTTTGGTGTGGCACATCGACTCGAGCGCCTCCTCGATGGTCTGCTGCACCGTGGGCGCGTTCGCCTGGCGCTGCCAGCCCGAGAAGTCGGTGCCGTCGTACTCGATGATGAGCTTGATATGGCGGGTCAAACCGGAGGCAACCTACCGCAGCGACGGGGCTAGAACTCGAAATTCACGCCCGCGAACCAGGTGAAGTCGCCGACGTGCAGCTTGCGCTTCATGCCCAGGCCGTCGACGTCGGCGTAGGTGACCTCGGCGAAGAAGCCAGCGTGCTCGACGCCCAGCTCGGTCTGCAGGCTGCGCGCGGCGCTGGGGTCGATCTCGTCGGCGCGCAGCGACAGGCCGAGCGAGCCCTGCCAGCCGAGCGTGCCGCCGCGGGCCTTGCCCTTGTCCATGGTCGAGCTCAGATCGCCGTTACCCTTGGTGATCCACCAGAGGTAGTAGGACACGCCGAGCTTGGCGTAGGGCACGACCGGGATCACCGTCTCGTCGGCGATCATGGTGAAGCGGTAGGCGACGCCGACGAAGACCGGCAGCAGGTGGAACGCGGTGTCGTCGGCGGGCGCGCGCATCGTGTAGTCGGGCGTGCCGTCGGCCTTCTGCACGAACGCGGCGGCGGTGTTCTGCATGTAGCCGAGGCCGAACGCGACGCCGAGCTGCCCGGCCGGGTACAGGAAGTAGCGGTCGAGCTCGAGCTGGGTCATGAAGGAATTCTTGTCGCCGAAGGTCTTCTCGTAGGGGCCGGGCGTGGCCGAGATCTCCTCGTCGATGGCGGGCAGGTAGGGGCCGAACTTGAGCTCGAAGATCCACTGCGAGCGCGGCGGTCCGAGCGACTCGTCGAGCTCGTCGTCGTAGACCGCCTGCGCCGAGGCCACGTGCGCGGTGCACAGCAACACGAGGATCGTCGTGGCGGCCGCCGCGAAGGCACGGCGCGCGCGCGGCGAGGGCTCGCTGACCACGCGCGGCGCCTGCGCGCGGGCCAGCTTGCGGCGGCGGCGGCGCACGATCGCGAAGCCGAGCAGCGCGAGGAGCGCGAGCTTGTCGAGCGCGGTCGTGTACTCCCAGGTGCCGGCGACGATCACGACCGGCCACAAGAGGACCCGCGCGGCCAGGCGCGCGGCGGCGTGCTCACGGATGAACTCGGCGAGCGCCGGGGAGTTACGGTAGTACCAGCCGGTGAAGGCGCGCCCGGCGGCGGAGTGCGCGAGCGTCTTGTCGCGGAAGTCGCGCAGGACGAGCACCGACGGGTGGTCGTAGTCGCCGTAGGCCGCGGTGGCGACGAAGCAGAAGCCGCCCTCGGCGCTGCCGCCTTGGTCCTCGTAGACCTCCCAGAAGTCTTGCACGGGCGCGGGGACGACCGACTTCACGCCCATGCGTGTGGCGTTGCCGTGGCGATCGATGGCGACGAGCTCAGCCTTCACGTTCTTGCTGCCGCTGAAATCGAGGTCCTCGGGCACGTCGATACGCGCCTCATTGGATCCCTTGGCGACGGTGGCGCAGATGTAGCGGGGATCGAGCGGGCCGGTCATCCCGGGCGCGGCGTCCTGCTGGGCGAGCGACGCGTCGGCGGCGGGCGCGGCATCGACGGCGGCGTCGATGGGCGGGAGCGGCGCGGCGTCGGGCCCGGCGTCCACGCTGGCATCGGCCCCGGCGTCGACCGTACCGGCGTCAGGCATCCCACCGTCGGGCATGGGCGTCGTCGAGACGCCGCAGCCTTCCTCGAACTCGGGCTTCGGCGGGTCGGTGCGGATGGGCTGGCCTTCGTACGAGCAGATCACCTGGTACAGCTCGATGTCGTCCTCGGCGCCCTCGGGTACCTCCCAGGTCAGAACGACCTGAGCCTCGGCGCCCGTGCCTTCGTACTCGAGGACCTGGGGCGGCGGCTGCGTGTCGATGTCGTAGAGCTTGCTCGACGGGAACTCGTACGTGGCGGTCGAGGTGTCGCTATCGATCAGCACCCAGGCCGTCGAGGTGCCCTCGACCGAGCAGCTCTTGTTGTTCTTGGGATCGATGAGCGCGTCGGCCTCGAGGAAGATGAAGAACTCGCCGCGCAGGTCGTTGGTGTCGAAGATCAGGTGCCGCTCGCACACGACGTCGCGGTTGGCGGTGTTGGCGTTGTCACCGCAGGTGTTGTCACCGGTCCAGAACTCGGTGTTGCCCTTGTAGTCGGCGTTGGTGAGCCCGCGCGGGACGAGCCGGAACATGATCTTGTTGCGCCCGCTGCAGGTGCACCGCGCGAGGTTGAAGAACTCGTCTTCCTCGATCGTATCGGTGATCTCCCGATAGTTGTCGGTGTCGGTCTCCTGGAAGTCGGGCGCGTCGGGATCGACGGTGTCCTTGAGGACCCAGGTCTCGATCTCGACCTTTTCGGTCTCCACCTGAGGATCAGCGTCGGCGCGGGCGGTCCGTGGAGTGAGCAAGCCGGCGATGAGACCGAGCGTCGCGAGAACAAAGGCTAGACGAGCTGGACGCATGGATGAATACCGGGATGCAAGCACGGTGCCGCCCCGAAGCGCAAGATCCGGACGGGTTTTCAGCACTTGCGGGCGAGGAGACGACGCCGCGCGTGACCAAGTGGCGCGGCCGGCGCGACAGGATTGTCAGAATGGCAGAAGTCGCGAACGTGCCGGCCGGCCGCTCGACCGGCCGGCCGCTCAGCTGCGCTTGCGGCGCGCGTCCGCAGCGGCCTTCGCCACGGCGGCTCGGACCTCGTCAGCCAGCTGGCGGGCCCGGTCGACC
>JBKJOI010000195.1:0-4912 GCA_046595695.1 Haliangiales bacterium
GCGCGATCGCCGCAGACACGGGTGCGGCGGCGCTCACGCGTGCGCGAGGCGGCTCGGGCCGCGCCGTCTCGGCCGCGGGCGCCGCTTGCCGCTGCCAGAGCAGCGCCGAAGCGCCTCCGACCCCGACCAGCAGCATCAGCACGACCGCGGCGAACGCCCGGCCGCGTGCGCGCGCAGGCGCCGGCATCGGCGCGGACATCACCTGCCCGCTCAGCTCGTGCGACTTCACCTCGACGGGCGTCGCGACATCGGGCACCCCCGCCGCCGCGTAGTCGGTGATCGCGAACTCGGCCCCGGTCTCCGCGTGCACCTTGAGCAACTCGCTGCGTGCCTCGCGCCGGCGACCGAACACGCGCGTCATGTGCTGGGCGATCACCTCCGTCTCGCGGTGCGAACCGATGAGGCGGAGCACGTCCTCGAGCGCTTCCTTCATCGCCGCGGCGGTCTGGAAGCGCGCGTCGGGCTCGACCTGCAGGGCCCGCAAGCACACCGCGTCCAGTGGCGGAGGGATCTGCGGGCTGTAGCTCGACGGCGCGACGATGTCGCCGCTGCGCATGCGCTCGAGCGCCGAGCTCAGATCGTCGCCGGCGAAGAGCCGCCGGTGGGTCAACGCTTCCCAGAGCACGACTCCCAGGCTGAACACGTCGGAGCGGCGGTCGACCGGATGGTTCGAGAGCTGCTCGGGGGACGCGTACCCGATCTTGCCCTTGAGCTGGCGCGCGCCGCTCATCGTTAGCCGGCCGCGTGCCTTGGCGATGCCGAAGTCGACGATCTTCACGCTGCCGTCGTAGAGCACCATCACGTTGCCGGGGCTCACGTCCCGGTGCACCAGCTCGAAGAGCTTGCCCGAGTTCGTCCGCAGCTCGTGCGCCGCGTGCAGCCCGCCCGCGGCACTGGCAACGATGCGTGCCGTGGCGCCGGCATCGAGCGGGTAGCCCTTGGCGCCGCCGGCGATGAGCAACGAGAGCGGCTGCCCGTCCAGGTACTCCATGGCGATGAAGTAGTTGCCGTCCGCCTGCCCCAGCTCGTAGATGTCGACGACGTTGGGGTGCCGGATCAGCGCCGACAGCCGGGCCTCGTCGAAGAGCATCTTGAGGAACTCGTCCTGCGAGGCGAGCTCGGGATGGATGGTCTTCACCACCACGATCTTCTCGAAGCTCATCGGTCCGCGCATTCGCGCCAGGAAGACCTCGGCCATGCCGCCGTGCCCGATGCGAGAGATGATCTCGTACTTGCCGAGCCGCTGGGTCGGCTGGACCTCGACAGGAGTTGACTGTTGCTTGGCGGTCTGCACGCTCGGTTCCAGCTTACTCCACGTATTCCGAGATACTCCAACTCGCTCGTCGGCGTGCTCGATTACGATTCTGCCCCGCGCTACGCCCACGTGCCTCACGGCGCCATGACCTGCGCCGAGACCGCTGGATGACGCGCGCTCCACCACTCGGCGAGCTCGGCGATCGCGCCGGCGCTGCCCCCGCCCGCGTACGCATCTCCGTCGAGAGCGGCGCCCGCCACGGTGCCCGCGCGATCCAGCTCGGCGTGGATGGCGGCGAGCGAGAGCGGCCCGGCCAGCAGGTCACGGAGGAGCGTCGCGTACGCGCCTTCCCACTGGCTGAAGAGCACATCGACGTACCTTCCAGTACCTCCCGCCACGGTACCGTCGAAGACGTCGTAGTCGCCTTTCATGGTGGTGTCGAGGTCCCAAGGGAAATAGCGGCGCGGGCCGCTCCCGTCGTAGAAGAGGTGGTTTGTTGTCGTCGAGCCGAGCGCCGCACCGGCCGCGAGCATGCCGGCGACGGCGATGAAGACGATCGATGCCCCTGCGCCCGTGCGCTCCGCTCCGGTGTACATGGTGTTCTCCGTCGTCACGCGAGCCAGAGGATCATGGCGAGCAGCCGCGGGCCGGGCTTCGGCATCACCGCACGACGCCGCCGTCACTGGTTGAGGTTGGTCGCGACCTCGTAGAAGCGCAGCTGCAGTAGCTTGAGGCCGTTGTTGTCGTACTCCCACACGAAGCCCTCCAGCTCGTCCGAGAACAGCGGCACGCGCTCGAGGTCGCCATCACCATCGATGTCGGCCGAGATCGAGAGCAGCTGCTTCGACATGTTTCTGAAGGTCGACCTGCCGGTGCTGCGCACCGACACCAGGGCCTCCACGCTGCAGAGCAGCTCGCCGGTCGCGGGATCGGTGGCGCACGTCCTCAACACGGACGACCCGCCGGGCTTGCCGAGCGCGCGCGCGAACACCGAGTAGGACGTGATGCCGTCACCGTCCGGATCGGGGCTGGGTAACTGGAACGCGCCTGATCCATGGGTGGCGTTGGCATCGAGCACCGCAAATTCACCCTCGGTGAGCATCACACGCTCCAAGGTTTGTCCCGGCGCGTCGGTTCTCTACAGTTCTCGTGCCACGGCCGCCGACGTTCTCGCGACGGACTCGCAGTGCCTCGCGCGCGTGGCCCTTCTCATTGTTCGGCGCGCCGACAGCACCAAAACGCGATCGGACTCAGAATCTTTCAACCGACACCGCGGACCGAGCACCATATCCTCGCTTCGCGCTACCCTCCCGTCTCCGCCCCCATGAATCGACGTTCGACGACGCGCTGCAGGTTCTCCCCTGCGTGGCCGAGCGTCCACAGGACGACCCCCGCGTGGATTGCGGCGAGCCCTTCGTCGTCGTGGCGCCGCGCAACCATTCATTGTTCTGCGACAAGACCCTGATTCTTTCCGGAGCATCGCAATCGCGATGTTCGCAATAACCCCGGGGCCGCGCGCCCCGCTCGGCGGCGCTCCCGCCACGCGCGAAATCACGGACGCGAGCGCGACACCTACGCCCTGAAAGCCTCGCCACGGCTCGAATGCGGGGCAGAACGCGCGAACGCTTGCCTCATCTTCCACGCTCGGCCGTGCGATGGTCCGTTCGTTGCTCTGTCGACAGCCGCGGGGAAAAGCGAGGAATCGTCGATGCATCCGAGCGAAAAAACATTCATCCTTTTTGCACTCACTGTCACTGTATCGTGTGGCGACCCATCGACGCTCGGCGAGCGTCGACAGGAAGTCGGCGGGCCGGTGAAGTCGCAACTACGAGGCTACGACCTCGGGCCGCCCTTCCCGGGCGGACTGCGCAACTCGGGCCTGGTGAACGGGTACGCGGAGGGTGAGTGGATTCCCTTCGTGGCCGTTCTCGACGGCAATAAGCTCGCCGATGCCGACAGCAACCAGGGCACCACCGGCGACGGCGAGTACCGCGTCGGCATCATCTTGCCGACGTACAGCGATCGTCACGATGCCAATGGCATCTCCGATCTGGCCGTGCAGGGTAGCTATGGTGAGGGCCCGATCAATCCCATTCCGAATCCGTTCGATGATCGGTGGCTCATCGACAATGGCTACTCGCCCTTCGACCTCGGCGCGTGGGCGGCCAGCGGCGAGACCGATCTCGCGCCGGTGATCCTGGGCGCCGCCCAGCGCACCGGGCCGACTCGGTTCGGGGGCAACGTCTCCAGCGTCTCGGTCGGCATCCGCTTCACGCTCGCGCAGCCCACGACCCACGTGGAGCTGCGCTTCGCCGTGCGCCTGGCGCCGCCCGGGCTCGAGGCCATCACGCCCACCGGCCAGAGCTTCCCCGGCGTCGTCGCGGGCGCCGCGAAGGGTGCCGCCGACTACTTCCCGGGTCCCGGCCCGCTGTTCGTCGGCTACGAGGTCGGCGACCCGACCGGCATCGCGACGGTGCCCATCCGTGTCGAGCGCAACGGCTGCGAGAACGAGGACGACTGCGTCCCCGGCGACGTCTGTACGCCGGGGGGCGAATGCGAGCACCCCTGCGTGACCGACGCGAACTGCCCCGGCGGCGAGCTCTGCGAGGACGGCTTCTGCGAGCCGCCGCCCCCGACCTGCGTCGACGACGACGACTGCGAGGGCGAGCACTGCGTCGGCGGCTACTGCGTGCCCGAGTGTCCGCCCGGCTGCGGCGATCCCGAGCTCTGCGATCCGGATCCGTGCCTGCCGCCCGACGGCTCGTCGCCCCCGTGCGTGCTCGACACCCAGTGTCCCGGCGGCGAGCTGTGCGAGGACGGCGTGTGCCAGCCGCCGACGCCGCCCTGCGACGTGAGCTGCCCGCAGGAATTCGTCTGCGAGCAGGGCATCTGCCTGCCGCCCTCGCCGCCCTGTAGCACCGACAGCAACTGCCCGGGCGGCTCCGCCTGCGCCGATGGCTTCTGCGAGCCGATCCAGCCGCCCTGCGACGGCCCTGACTGCACGCCGTGCCGCTTCGATGCGGAGTGTCCCGGCGGGCAGGCCTGCGAGGCTGGCTTCTGCCGGCCGCTGACCCCGCCGGTGCCGTGCACCGCGGTGGGCGACTGCACCGGAGGCCAGCTCTGCGAAGGTGGATTCTGCCAGCCCCCGGGCGAGCCGTGCGGCCCCACCGGGACCTGCCCCGAGGGCGAGCTCTGCGAGGACGGCGGCGACGGCAGCTTCTGCGTGCCCGAGCACCCGCCCATCCCGTGCACCGCGCCGCGCGACTGCCCGGCCAACGACACCTGCGAGAGCGGCTTCTGCACGCCGCCGGGCACCGACGTCCCGCCCGGCGATCCGCACCCGCCGGTGCCGTGCAACTCTCCCAACGATTGTCCGAGCGGCGAGCTCTGCATCGGTGGCTACTGCGATCCGCCCCAGACCTGCACGGGTGACTACGACTGTCCGGGCGGCGAGCTGTGCGAAAACGGCCACTGCCAGCCTGGCCAGCCGCCCACGCCGTGCACCAGCGCGGTGAGCGACTGCCCGCCCGGCACCGACGACGTCTACCCGCCCACCTGCGAGGGCGGCTTCTGCACCCCGGGCGGCGGCGCCTGCGGTGGCGATGTCGACTGTCCCGGCGGCTTCGTGTGCGATCAGGGGCAGTGCGTGGGCGGCGG
>JBKJOI010000778.1:0-5110 GCA_046595695.1 Haliangiales bacterium
GGCGGCGGCGATGGTGGCGGCGGCGATACCGTCGACCCCGGCGACACCGTCGACCCCGGCGACACCATCGATCACGGTGACACGCTCGGCGGCGGCGGCATCCTCGACACGATCGATACGCTGGACCCGAACCCGGGTGGCGGCGGCGGCGGCAGCGCAGGCGGCTGCCCCGAGGTCGGCGAGAAGACCGACAACGACGCCACCATGGCCGAGTGGTCGTCGGGCCTCGGCGACTGGGAGTGGGGTATGGACCTGAAGACCGACGTCGGATTCTCGGCCGACTGCTGGCGGACCAAGCTCTCGGCCAACGCCGGCCTCGATGTGAAGCTGTACGGCATCGGCGTCCCCGCCGTCGACATCCAGCTCGCCGCGAGCATCGCGACCAACCAGCACAAGTCGCTCGACTTCATCATGTACGCGCTCAACCAGGAGTTCCACACCATCCCCATCACCGAGAGCGACGCCTCGATCACCGACTGGCGGAGCTTCGACGTCACGCTGCCCGGAGAGGGGCTGAGCGGCGGCTGGCAGGACACCTTCAGCGTGGGCCAGGTCGAACTCAACCTGTCGCTGACCACCACGTTCACCAACACCATCCGCGGCTGGCTGGTCTACGACGTCCAGAGCCGGCGCGCGTACATCGATCTGACCGGCGAGATCAACGTGAGCGCGAACGTCACCGGCACCGGCGCGCTCCAGTACGGCGGCACGACCTACGGCAGCGCCACGGTGAGCGCCAACGCCATCGGCTTCGTCGGCAGCGCGCACCTCCGCGGCGAGGCGAAGGGCGTCTACCAGCTCCCGCCCGGATCCGACACCGTCTCGATGGGCAAGAAGACCGGCGCCCACATGGAGGAGGACAACGCGTGGCAGGTCGATGTGTCCGCCTACCACTACATCTTGGACGCCGTCCGCACCAAGATGAACGTCAAGGCGACCGCCCACGACGTGCCGCTTCCGGGCATCGGTGAGACGGACATCACCATCGAGCGCGAGCTCGTGAACCTGGGTGGCCTGCCCGAGTCGCTCTGGGGCCCCCGGACGCACGAGCTCCACAAGAAGTACCCGTTCGTCTTCTAGCCAGAGATCTATCTCCACCCTCCGTTTCACCCACACGACCCAGGAGTCGGTCCATGCGCTTGCGTCCCCTGCACCTCGTCGTCGCGCTCGCCGCGATCACCACCGCGACCGCGATCCTCTCGAGCACGACCGGTTTCGGGCCGAACCGACGTGCAGGCGCGGCCGCCAGCGCCCGGACCGACTCCTCGGCCGACCCTTCGCAGGCGGCGCGTGGTCTGCGCCGCTACCGCGCCGGGGCGCTCGAGCCCGGCGCGGGCGACATCGCGTCATCCCTCGCCCGCCTGCGCGCGCTGCTCGAGGCTGCCGACGCCGGCGGGGCCACGATCGACGAGCGCGAGACCCAGGCCTACCGCGAGCTCGAGCGGCTGCTCGCCCAGGATCCCGGCGCGCTCGCCGCCATCGAGGCCGAGCTGCGCGAGATCGACGAGCAGAGCGCGTTCTCGCGGCTCGCGCTCGCCGCCCTCGCCGGCACCGGCAACCCCGACGCGCAGGCCGCGCTGCTCCGCCTCGTCGACGCGCGCGCAGGCGACGCCACCTTCGTGCGCCAGGGCGTCGCCGTCATGGGCTTCGCGAAGCATCCGTCACCCGCGCTCGTCGACGGCCTGCGCCGCCTCCACGACGACGGCGCGTCGGCCGAGGTCCGTGACATGGCGCTCCTGGCCATGGGCGGCGCGGCGGCACGCCTGCGCGAGAACCCCGAGCGTGCCGCGGCGATCGTCAGCGAGCTCGGCACCGGCCTGGCCGATGCGGGCGACCTGAACGCGCGCGCCAGCCACCTGGGCGCGCTCGGCAACGTCGGCTCGCCCGCGGCCATCGCCGCCATCTTGCCCTACGCTGCTGCCGAAGATCCCAGGGTGCGCGCCAAGGCGATGACCGCGCTGCGCCTGGCGCCGACCGGCGCGATCGACGAGACGCTCGCGCGCGCGCTCACCTCCGACCCGTCCGCGGCGGTACGTCGTGCCGCCGCCTGGGCACTCGCGCGTCGGCCCGCCACCGAGGGCGGCGTGGCCGCGCTCAGGCAAGCGCTCGCCGCCGAGCGCGACAGCGATGCCGCCAGCGCGATGCTCGACGCACTCGCGCGCGCGCACCACGCATTCCCCGGGCTCGTCGACGCCGCGCTCGCCGAGGCCGCCTCGCATCCGCTGGAGGGCGTCCGCACCCGGGCGGCGAAGCTCGCCGCCGCGTGAATACTCATCTTGAACTAGCCCCCGCCGCGTCCATTCCCGTCGATCCGTGGCCACTCCCGCTGGTCCTCCTCGACACGAATCATCCGGACCGCTAACGTTTCGCGCGGATGTCCATCGCATGCCGGGCGGCCACTCTCACGTTCGTCGCGCTTCTCGTTGCCGGATGTGGCGAGACGCCCTACGTGGAGCGACCCGAGGCGCCCCCGAACGAAGGCATCTACAGCTTCGCCAGCGGATGCTTCGCGGTCGACGCGACCGCGCCAGGCAGCACGAACACGAGGTGGCTCGAGGCGACCAGCGATGGAGAAGCCTTCTCCTTCTCCGCGATGGCGCTCGAGGACGGCGCGCGCTTCACGATGAGGGCCACCGACCTGGGCACGTACCTCTTCTATGACGCGGAGGGACGCTACCTGGTCAACGAGGACGGCAAGCACGTGCGGCAGGCCACCCTGTCCTCCGACATCCTCCTGCTCGACGACGAGTACGTGTCGCCGGCGGAGTGGCAGCTCGAGGTCAGCACGCGCGATCCGAGCCGCTTCCAGCTGCGCCACTACCAGACCGGCCGCTATCTCACCAAAGGTGGCCTCACCGAGAGCGCCGCGAGCGCCGCCGTGATCGCGCTCTACCCCGCCACCGGCTGCGCGACGTTTCCCGAGCTCACCATCGATGCGGACGGCCCGATCGTGCCCAGGCAGTGGCCCGACGGCGACGTGTACGGCATCGTGGAGACCCACTCGCACCTGTTCACCAACTTCGGCTTCGGCGGCGGCGGCATCTTCCACGGCTCGCCGTTTCACCGGCTGGGCGTCGAGCACGCGCTGTCGAGCTGCGCGCAGTTCCACGGCGAGGAGGGCCGCAGCGATCTGGTCGGCTTCGTGTTCTCGGGGCTCGGCGACCTGAACGCCGACCTGCTGCAAGAGACCCTTCTGGCCGGCATGACGCCGGCCTTCGACCACCTGCCGGACGGCTACCCGGAGTTTACCGACTGGCCCAACACCTGGAAGCGCGCCACGCACCAGACCCAGTACTACAAGTGGCTCGAGCGCGCCCACCGCGGTGGCCTGCGCCTCCTGGTGCAGCACGCGACGACCAACTCGGTGCTCTGCGAGCTCATTACAGGGCGGGGCACGCAAGAGGTCCGCTACTCGTGCAACGACATGGTCGCCGTCGACCGCATCATCTTGGAGACCTACAACCTCGAGCGCTACATCGATGCGCAGTCGGTCGGGCCGGGCCTGGGGTGGTTCCGCGTCGTGACCAGCCCGGCCGAGGCGCGCACCGTCATCAACCAGGGCAAGCTCGCCGTGATCCTGGGCATCGAGACCTCGAACCTGTTCGACTGCTTCCTCACGCCGCCGCCCGGGCACCCGGCGTGTGACGTGGCCAAGGTGCGCGAGCAGCTCGATGCCTACCACGCCCGCGGCATCCGCGCGCTCTTCCCGGTGCACAAGTTCGACAACGCGTTCTCGGCCGGCGACGGCGATCGCAACGTCGGCCAGCTGGGCAGCTTCATCAACAGCGGCCACTTCTCCAACTTCGTCCTGGATTGCCCCGACGTGCCCTCGAACTTCGACCGCGGGCGCGTCGTCTTCGGTGGGATCAACCAGCCGCGCGCCGACTACCTATCCCCGGCGCCGAACGACATGACCTACTTCGTCGACAATCCGATCGTCGCCCTGGCCCCCTTCCTCGACGAGCTGCAGGAGCCGGCGCTCGAGGGCGACTACTGCCAGAACGCCGGCCTGACCGCGCTCGGCGAGACGCTCCTGCAAGAGATGATGCTCCGCGGCATGATCATCGAGGTCGATCACCTGCCTCGCCGCTCGTTCGCGCGCGCCTACGAGCTCCTGATCGCGAACGACTACCCGCCGGTGGGCACCCACGGCAACACCAACCGCGGCGTGATCTACGACCTCGGCGGCGTCTCGAAGCTCAACCTGGGACGCTGCTCGGATCCCGGGCGCATCGGCGCGATGGGTGACTCGCTACGCGAGCGCATCGAGGAGATCGTCGCCCACGGCGGCTACCCCGGCGAGGGCTTCGGCTTCGACCTGAACGGCTTCGCCGGCGGGCCGCGCCCGCGCTTCGGCCCGGACACCACGTGCGGGGACGTTCCGCAGGCCAACCCGATCACCTACCCGTTCGCGTCGTACGCGGGCGACGTCACCTTCACCGAGCCGCACCTGGGCCACCGCACCGTCGACTTCAACACCGAGGGCATGATCCACCTGGGCCTCTTGCCCGAGCTGATCGAGGACGTGCGCCGCGACGGCGTCACCGACGCCGAGCTCGAGCCGCTCTTCCGCTCCGCCGAGGCCTACCTGAGGATGTGGGAGCGTGCCGAGGCGCGCGGCGCCGCGCTGCGGCCGTAGCGCTCGTCTTCTCGTTCTGGATGTCTCGCCGCAGCCCTGCACCATCGAACTTGACCCGGTGCCTGCGGCAGATCCGCTCGGACTCGTCCAGCGCCCCGAGGGCTGCGTCGAGCTTGCCGGCATTCCAGAGCGCGATGGAGAGGAGATCGTAGCGATCCGCCAGATCCCTCGCCGAGAAGTCACGCAAGATGGCGCGGCGAGCCAGCGGCTTCTCGCTCGGTGCCAGCGCACGAATCTTCTCGAAGAGCTCGATCTCGCGTCGTCTGCAGCGAATCACGCTCGACCCGTCGCCCCTGGCCTCGGCGACGAGGGCCGCGCTGTCGCAGCCGATGGCGCTGTCGAGAGCGCCTGGCAAGTCGCGCAGCAGTCGGTCGAGCTCGCCTGCGAAGTGCCGCGCGCGCTCGCTATCCTCGCGCGCCCACAGCCAGTACATCAGCTTGCTGCGCAGGTAGCGGAGCCGATGCCATGGCC
>JBKJOI010000908.1:0-4111 GCA_046595695.1 Haliangiales bacterium
AGTTCCAGAAAGAACCACGAGGGTCCTGGACGCCCGAACCGACGACGCCCAGGGACGGCCACTGCACTGCCGAAGTGCAGCACGGACGCCTTGCGAGGATCACGAACGGTGATTTAGGTCTTCAGCGCGTCGAGCTGCGAGGTGATCGAGACGTACTTCTCGAGGAACTGCGCGTGGCGCTGCTTGATGCGCGACATCTGGCGGCGCTGGCGGCGCTCGGCCGCGTAGCGCGCGGCCAGCTCCTTGACGCGCGCGGCGAGCTCGCGCACGTCGTCGAACGGCTTGATGAGGTAGCCGACGACGCCGAGATCCGCGGCGGCGACCGCGCTCTCGGTGTTGGAGTAGCCGGTCATGACCATCGTGGGCAGGCTGGGCTGGCGCTCGCGCAGCGCGCGGATGGTCGCCAGGCCGTCCATGCCCGGCAGGTTCTTGTCGACCATGGCGATATCGACCGGCTCCTTGCGCGCGTGCGCCTCTTCGAGCCGCTTGATCGCCTTCTCGCCCGAGTCGGCGACCACGGTGGCGAGCCCGAGCCGCCCGAGCTGGTCGACCAGGAGGTCGATGATCGCCGGCTCGTCGTCGACGAGCAGCACGCGCGGCGCCGAGTCGACGTCGAGCTCGGGCCCGTCGGCGGCGATCGACTCCTCGAGCTCCATCACGCGCCGCTCGGCCTTGACCAGCTGGCGCAGGAACTCGTCGACCACGCCGCGCAGCTCGCCGACCAGGAGGTTGCGTCGGGTGCGGCGCCGGTGATCGGCGCGCGCGCGCGCGAGTGAGCGCAGGAGCACCGACTTCTCGATGGTCACCGGATCGATCACGTCGGCGGCGCCGGCGCGGAACGCCGCGGCCAGGAGCGCCATGGTCGGCGCGGTGACCAGCAGGATCGGCGTCATCTCCGGCGCGGCGGTGCGCACGCGCGCGAGCGCCGACTCGAGGACCTCGGCCAGACGCGCCTCGGGCAGCTCGGTGGCGAAGCCGGCGTCGAGCAGCAGCGCCTCGGCGACCGGCGGGCCCGCGGCACGTGTCATGGCCTCGTCGATCGAGGCGTAAGAATCGAGGGTGACGCCCGCACTCTTGAGCGTGAACATGAGGTTCACGAGCTCGGGGCGAGCCGTGAAGCGGGCCGAGACCGCGAGGACACGTTGGGGTGGGGCGAGGTCGTCGGGACCGGCCATCACAAAGATCGTAACACGGCCTCTCCGCGCACGCCCGCTTGCGGCGCAGGCCCGTGCCGGGCGGGCGCCGGCTAGAGCAGCGAACGCAGCTGGAAGAAGAACCACTCGATCGGCCGGTGCCACCACGGCCGCTGGCGCCATGCGGCCAGCGCGACCGGCTCGCTCTCGGCGACGTCGAGCACGAACTGCTCGGCCATGCGCCGCCCGAAGGTGCGATCGATCACGATCGCGACCACCTCGAGGTTCACGTTGAGGCTGCGGTGGTCCAGGTTGCACGAGCCGACCGTCGACCAGATCTCGTCGATCACGGCGGTCTTGGCGTGCATCATGCGCCCGCTCCACTCGTAGACGCGCACGCCGGCCTTGAGCAGGTGCGCATAGAGGTGGCGCGTGGCCCACTGCACCGCGGGCACGTCGGAGGTCGAGGGCACGACCACGCGCACCTGCACGCCGCGCTTGACTGCGTTCACCAGGGCGCGGCGGATGCCGAGATCGGGGATGAAGTAGGCGTTGGTGATCGAGATGGTCTGCTGCGCCTGCCGGATCGCGTGCAGGTAGACGCGGCGGATGGGCTTGCGCTTGCGCCGGCCATCGCTGCCGATCACGCGCGCGAAGATGGTGTCCGGGGCGGCGACGATCTCCTCGGCGCGCTCCTCGATCAGCGGGAAGGCATCGCCGCGGGCCTCGAGCCAGCCGCGCCGGAACAGGCGTGCCAGCTCGGCTACCGCCGGGCCCTCCAGCCGGCAATGCATGTCGTGCCAACCCACGCCGCCGTCCTCGACCGCGGCGTAGTCGTCGGAGATGTTGAGCCCGCCGGTGAACCCCCAGCGGCCGTCGACGACCAGGATCTTGCGGTGGTCGCGCTTGTTCAGCACCTGCTTGGGCCGCCACAGCGAGACCGGGCGGTACACGGCGGTCTTCACGCCCGCGACGTTCAGCTCGTGCACGAACGACGACGGCAGGCCGAGCGCGCCGACGGCGTCGTAGAGCAGCCGCACCTGCACGCCGGCGCGGGCGCGCTCGATCAGCGCCTCGCCGAAGCGGCGCCCGGTGCGGTCGGCGGACAGGATGTAGGTCTCGAAGTGGATGTACTCCTTGGCGCCGCGGATGGCCTCGAGCATGGCCGGGTAGGCGCGTCCACCGTCGCGCAGCACGACCGCGCGGTTGCCCGGGGTGAAGGCCTTCGGCGCCAGCGCGTACTGCCGCAGGTCGCGCTCGCGCTGCTCGAGGTTGCCCATCGGCGGCAGCGTCGCGGGTCGTCTCCAGAACTGCAGCCTCGGCACGGTGCACCACTATAGCCAGACGCGGCGCGCGTGGTACGAAGTTGGCGGTGCCCCCGATGAGCGCCGCCCTGGAAAGTCTGCCCGAGCTGGCGCGCGAGGTCTTCCGCGCCCGCTGGGGCGCGCCGACGCCGGCCCAGGAGCTGGCGTGGCCGGCGATCGCCGCGGGCGAGAGCGTGCTGGTGGCCGCGCCGACCGGCTCGGGCAAGACCCTGGCCGCGTTCTACGCCTTCCTCGCGCGCATGATCGAGACGCCGGCCGCGCAACCGGGGGTCGAGCTGGTCTACGTGTCGCCGCTCAAGGCGCTCGCCAGCGACGTGGAGAAGAACCTGCGCGTGCCGCTCGCGGCGCTGCGCGAGGCCGCGATCGCGCGCGGCGACACGCCCGCGCCGGTGACCGTCGCGGTGCGCTCGGGGGACACCCCGGCGCGCGAGCGCGCCCAGGCGCTGCGCCGGCCGCCGCGCGTGCTGGTGACCACGCCCGAGTCGCTCTACCTGCTGCTGACCTCGCCGCGCGCGCGGAAGACGCTCGCGCATGTGCGCGCGCTGATCCTCGACGAGGCGCACGCGCTGCTCGACTCCAAGCGCGGCGTGCACCTGCTGGTGTCGCTCGAGCGGCTCGAGCGCGTCACCGGCCAGCCGCTGCAGCGGATCGGCCTGTCGGCGACCGCGCCGCTGGTCGAGACCGCCGCCTGGCTGGCCGGGCACGACGCCGCCGGCGACCCGCGCCCCCTGCGCATCCTCGACGCGGGCGGGCGCAAGACCCTCGATCTCGAGGTCGTGTCGGCGGGCGGCGAGACGCCGCTCGGGCCCGGGCAGGCCTGGCCCGAGGTGGCTCGCCGGCTGGTCGTGCTCGCAGCCCAGCACACGTCGACGCTGGTGTTCTGCAACAGCCGGCGCCTGGCCGAGCGCATGACCGCGATGATAAACGACGCGGCCGGGCGCGCGCTCGCCCACGCGCACCACGGCGCGATGTCGCGTGAGCGTCGCCACGAGCTGGAGGAGCGGCTCAAGGCGGGCGAGTTGCCCATGCTGGTCGCGACCGGCTCGCTCGAGCTCGGCATCGACGTCGGCGCCATCGATCTGGTCGTCCAGCTCGGCTCGCCCAAGTCGGTCGCGCGCGGGCTGCAGCGGGTCGGCCGCGCCGGCCACCTGGTCGGCGCGACCGCCAAGGGCCGCATCGTGGGCGCCTTCCGCGGCGATCTCTTCGAGGCCGCGGCGATCGCGCGCGGCATGCGCGAGCTGGCGCTCGAGCCGGTCCACCGGCCCGAGGGCTGCCTGGACGTGCTGGCGCAGCAGATCATCGCCGAGGTCGCCGGCGACGAGCAGCCGGTGCCGCTGCGCGAGCTGTTCGAGGTCTTCCGGCGCGCCTGGCCGTACCGCGCGCTCGCCTGGGAGGACTTCACCCAGGTCGTCGCCATGCTCGCCGGCAACGTGGGCAACCCGCTCCTGCGCGACATCCGCGCGCGCCTCGACTGGGACCGCCGGAGGAACCTGCTCGGGCCGCTGCCGGGCACGCGTCTGCGCGCGACCGAGCGCCCGGGCACCATCCCGGATCGCGGGCTCTACCGGGTCGAGCTCGAGGGCGAGCGCGCGCGCCTCGGCGAGCTCGACGAGGAGTTCGTGCACGAGTCGCGCGTCGGCGACGTGTTCGTGC
>JBKJOI010000924.1:0-11099 GCA_046595695.1 Haliangiales bacterium
CCAGCCTGGACTTGTAGACCATGGGCGCGCGCACCGTGAACTCGCCGGGTGTGCCCGCGGCGTAGCCGGCCGCGAGGCCGCCCGCGTAGCCGCCCAGGAGCTGCACCTCCTTCTGCGACACCTTGGTGCCACCCGGGTAGGTGCCCGCCGCGATGCGGATCACGTCGCCGCTCGCGGCGGCGGCGTCGACCGCCTCCTGGACCGTGTCGTAGGGCTTCGCGGCCGAGCCGTTCTCGGTGCCGGTCTGGTTGTCGTCGTCGACGTGCAGGGTCGCGCCGTACGCTCCCTGCGTCACGATGACAACGCACGCGGCGGCCAACATACCCGCCCCCCGGGTGAAGAGAGACTTCCCGTACTGCATCTGTGAAGCATTAGCACGAAAGGTCCGGGTGATCTGGTATGAGTTCCAATAACATGGCGCGCTATTCGACCCGACTGCTGACGTCCCCGGCCGACTTCGCAGGCATCGCCGTCGCCTGGAACGATCTGCGGCTGCGCCAGCCGCGCCCCGACCTGCAGCTCAACCCCGAATGGCTGCCGCTCGAGGCCGGCTCCAAGCCGGGCGCGACCGCGGCGGCGCTCGCGCTCTACGAGGGCCAGGAGCTGGTCGGCATGGCGCCGTTCCTCATGCGCCCGTGGCGCTGGGAGGCACGGCTGGCCTACCGCAAGGTCGCCGCGTTTCCGGTGCGCCTGGCCGATCTGTGCGGCGATCGGCCGCTGTGCCCCGACGATCCCGAGGCCTACGAGCTGCTCTTCCGCGACGCGGCGAAGCACGGCCTGCCCTTCGACATGATGTACCTCGAGGCGCTGCCGGTCGATTCGCCGCTCTACCGCGCGCTCGCCGAGCTCGACGGCACGCGCTCGCCGGTGTGGCGCTACATGCCGCGCCCGCCGCAGCCGCACTGGCTGCTGAAGACGAACGACGACTTCGAGAAGTACCTGATGACCTTCCCGGGCGACCGCCGCGGCAAGCTGCGCCGGCGCGTGCGCAAGCTCGACAAGGAAGCCAAGGAGCCGGTGCGCGTCGAGCGCGTCACCACGCCGGCGCAGATCGCCAACTTCCTCGCCCAGGTCGAGCAGGTGTCGACGGTGAGCTGGCAGGGCACGAAGCTGCAGCAGGTCGTGCGCGATGCGCCCGAGGAGCGCGCCAAGCTCATCCGCCACGCCGAGAAGGGCTGGATGCGCTCGTACCTGCTCTACGTGGGCGAGCGCTGCATCGCGTTTGTGATCGGCGCGCAGGAGAGCGGCATCTTCTACTACGACCGCATCGGCTACGACCCGGCGTGGTCGCAGTACGCGCCCGGCATCGTGCTGTTCTACAAGGTCGTCGAGGACCTGCACGCGCACGACAAGCCGGGCTGGCTCGACTTCGGCACCGGCGACAACAACTACAAGCGGCTCTACGGCACCGAGAGCCACGCCTGCGTCGACGTCTACCTGCTGCGCCGCTCCGCGTACATGGGCGCCGCGCGCACCGTGCACCGATCGCTCGTGCAGGCCGAGCAGGCCGCGCGCGAGGTCATCGATCGCTACGGCCTGCGCACGCGCGTCATGAAGATCCTCCGCCGCGGCGGCGACGCGAGCACCGAGAAGCCGGCGTCCGCGGCCGAGAGCGACGACTAGGATCCTACGCTCACGGAGTGCTCACGCCGCGGGTAGCGCTATCACGAACCCGCTGCCATCACTCCAGACCACTTCGCGCGCGAGAGTCGCCCGCAGGGCCGCCGTGATCGCGTCGGCCGCCTCCCCGCTGGCCGTGGTGACGCGGAGCTCGACGCTGGGCCGCCGCCCCAGGGCGCGCAGCACCAAGGGAGCTTCGCTCCCCTCTCGGCTGCGCGCCGCCATCAGGGCCGCGATGATGAGTGACACGGCACCGAGGCGCTCGACGGGTGCCAGCGGCGGCGCGACCGCCCAGCGGATCTCGCGCGCTTCGGAGCTGACCGCGGCGGCGAGCGCGACCGCTTCGGTCACCGTCAGCGGTGCGGGCGCGGCCGCAACCGTCTCGAGCGCGCGCGCCGCCCGCGCCCCTCGGTGGGCGGCCGCCTCGATCTCCACCAGCGCACGCTCGAGATCATCGGTCGCGCGCTCCGCGTCGACGAGCACGGCGGTCGGGGAGGCCGTGGGCTGAAGACGGTGCACGGCGTGCTCGAGCCCGCGCATGCGGCTGGTTATCTCGAGCGAGGCGATCCGAGCGGCCAGGAGCGACCCCAACAGGCCGGCGAGCTCGCGCCTCACCGAGCCTAGACCCACGGCTGCGATCTCGTGCGATGAATCGGCTGGCGCGGCGGACCCCGCCGCGAGCTCACGCAGCCGGGCAACGGCCACGACCGCGAGCTGCGTCAGGGCCTGCTTCTGCTCCACCGAGAACGCCCGCGGCCTCAGGTCGATCACGCACAGGGAACCCACCGCGTTGCCATCGAGGACGAGAGGCGTGCCGAAGTAGGCGCGGATGCCGTAGCGCTTCACCAGATCCTGCGGCACCCGCTCGTCGCTGCCGGCATCCACCACCTCGAGGGCGCCGCGCGTCGCCACCACGACCTGGCAGAAGGACACGCACCGATCTGTCGCCTGGGCCGCGGCTAGGTCCGCGGGCATGCCCACCTGCGCGCGGAAGAACTGGGTACGCTGCAGCAGGATCGAGACTGCGGCGATGGGCGCCTCAGCGACCCGTGCCGCCTCGGCGACGATCGCCTGGAGTGCGTGATCGGGCGTGGCGTCGAGCAAGCCCGCCGGGATCGCCGCCACCCGTGCCGCATCGTCGCCAAGCCGGTCGAAGCGATCCATCGTGCGAAATCATACACCCGACATCACAGCATCGCCGCAGGCGCGCTATCCTGTCGCACGATGCTGCGATCCGCTGGTGCGCGGCCCCTGCTCGCCCAGCGCTTCGAGCTGCTGCGCGAGCTCGGATCGGGCGGGATGGGCGAGGTCTGGGAGGCCATCGATCACGAGCTGGGCGCGCGCGTCGCGGTCAAGGTCCTGCACGAGCGGAGCGGAGCGGCGGTCGAGCTGCTGAAGAACGAGTTCCGCTCGGTCCGCGACGTGCGCCACCGGAACCTGGTGAAGCTCGGCGAGCTCATCGGCGGCGACCGATGGTTCTTCACGATGGAGCTCGTCGAGGGCAACGGCCTCCTCCACTGGCTTCGTCCGGAACGAGGGGGCGGGGAGGCCGTCCTGTCCAACGTCTACGCGCCCACGATCGACCAGAGGCCTCGCCGCGGTGCAGCGTCGAGCCCCGACGCGTCCCGGCAGCGCTGGGACCAGCACACGGCGCCCTTCCGGCCACGCTACGACGAGGCCCGGCTGCGCGACGCGCTGGCGCAGATCACGGCGGCGCTCGAGGTCCTGCACGGCCACGGCATCATCCACCGCGACATCAAGCCCTCGAACGTGCTCGTCGACGCCACCGGACGAGTCGTGGTGCTGGACTTCGGCCTGGCCATCTCCGAGCTGGCCGGTGGCCAGAGCGAGATGATCGCGGGGACGGTCGAGTACATGGCGCCCGAACAGGCGGCCGGGCGCCCGATCACCCCGGCCGCCGACTTCTACGCGGTGGGCGCCATCCTCTACGAGGTGCTCGTCGGCAGGCCCCCGTTCGAGGGCTCGATCATGGAGATCCTGCAGCAGAAGAACTCCATGGGACCGATCCCGCCGGCGGTGATGTTCCCGGAGACCCCTCGGGATCTCGACCGGCTCTGCATGCAGCTCCTCGATCCCGATCCGACCAAGCGTGGCACGTCGGAGGGGCGCGGCATCCTGCAGCTCGAGCCGCGCACGGCCCGGCGCCGTGGTGGCGTCCGCCCGACGCAGCCGCCGGAGCTGGTCAGACGCGATCGTGATCTCGCGCGCCTGCTCGAGATCATCGATGCCTCGACGCGAACGGGCGGGCTCTCGGTGACGCTGCTGCACGGGGCCTCGGGCATCGGCAAGAGTGCGCTGCTCGAGGTCATGTGCGCACGCGCGGCGGCCCAGGGGCGCCTGGTGCTGAGCGGCCGTTGTCTGGAGGCCGAGCATATTCGCTACAAAGCAGTCGACGCGATCGTGGATGTGCTCTCGCGTTACCTCGCCTCCCTGCCGCCGGCCAGGCGCCGCTCGCTCGTCGGCCCCGATGACGTGGCGCTGTCCAGGCTGTTCCCGGCCTTCGAACGGGTCGCGCCGCTTCCGAGCGACGGCGCTCCGGTGACCGCCGAGGTCGCCGAACGCCTGGCCATCGCGTCGCTGCGCCAGCTGCTGGAACGCCTCGGGCTCACCGCGCCCATCGTGCTCGTCGTCGATGATCTGCACTGGTCGACCCCCGAGAGCCTGCGCTTCTTCCTCGGCGTCATGGCGCCGCCTCACCCGCCCCAGCTGGCCTTCTTCGGTGGCGTCCGCACGTCGGCGCACGCCACCGAGATGTTCCGCAAGCGGACCGCGGACATGGAGATGCTGTCCATCGAGGTGAACAACCTCGTGCTGGCGCCGCTCGGCTGGGCTGATGCACGCCAGCTGGCGACGATGCTCCTCGGCGGTGACGAGGCGCGAGCCACCGAGATAGCCTCGTCGGCTCGCGGCGTACCCCTCAGCATCACGCAGCTCGCCCTCGAGCCGCTACCGGCTCCCAGCGGCGGGGAGCCCTCGGGCAGTCCCGGAGCGGGGGTGCCGGTCGAGCGGATGGTCGGCACCCTCCACGCCGATCAACTCGGCGTGCTCACGGTGGTCTGCGCTGCCATCGGCCCGCTCAGCTACGAGAGCATCGCGAGCGTGCTGCAGGTCGAGCTGCCCGTCTTGATCGGGTGCGTCGACGAGCTGCGCCTGCAAGGGCTGGTCAAGAGCACGGGCGTGCGTCGCGGCGACGTGGTCGAACCGTTCCACGATCAGGTTCGAGATGCCGTGAGTAGCCTGGTGACGCCCGCGCAGCTCGCCCTAGCCCATCGACGGCTCGGCGAGTATCTCGAGACCCAGGCGGGCGAGAATGCGCACGCGGCCCACCATTTCAGGCTCGCTGGCGATGGTCCCGCCGCGGCGCGCATCGCCCGCCAGCTCGTCCAGCAGGCGCGGCACGTGCCTGGCTTCCAGCAGGCGGCCGAGATCTGCGAGCGCATCCTCACCATGGCCCTGGCCGCCGAGCTGCGGGTCGAGATCATGACCCTGGCCGCCGAGGCGCTGGCCCGAGCCGGCCAGACCTCGCGCGCCGCGGACGCTTACCTGACGGCCTGCGCGCTGGCGCCGCCCGCGGCGGCCCTCGAGCTGCGCCGCTGCGCCGCCGAGCACTTGCTGCGCTGCGGACGGCTGGAAGACGGCATGGCGCAGAGCCGGATCGTCGCCGAGGCGGTGGGGCTCGGGCTGCCGACGAACCCGCTCGCCGCGGTGGCGAGGCTGGTCATGGAACGCGCGCGCCTGGGCCTGCGCCGCGGGCACCTCCTGCTCGCACCCGGTCCCATCCGGCCCGCGATCGCCCAGCGGGCCGACGTCGGATATTCGCTTTCGGTGGGCCTGGCGATGATCGATTTCGTCACCGCCGCGGCCTTCCAGACCCAGTCGACCCGCCTCTCGCTCGACTGCGGCGACGCGTACCGTGCCGCGCGCGGCCTCGCGCTCGAAGCGTGCTTCACCGCCGCGGCAGGCAAGCGCTCGACGCGGCGGGTGAGCCAGCTCATCGAGCGCGCCGAGGCGCTGGCGCGTCCGCTCGAACGGGACGAGCTCACGGGGCTGATCGAGGCGGCCCGGGGCGTCGCCGCACAGCTCGCCGGCCGCTACGAAGACGCCCTCGCCCGCTGCGATGCGGCGATTGACCTCTTTCGCCGGTCCCGCCTCAGCAGCGCGTGGGAGCAGACAACCGTGGAGCAGTTCGCGCTCTGGTCCCTCGGCTGGCTCGGCCGATGGGACGAGATCCAGCGGCGCCTGCCCACGCTGCGCGCGCAGGCAACGGCGCGGGCGGATCGCTACGCCTCGACCTTCCTGGCGCTCGGGATGACCGTCTGCGGTGACCTCGGCGCAGACCGGCCTGCCGAGGCGCGCCGGCGCGTGGCCGAGGCCATGCACGCCTGGCCCGCGGCGCCGGGCGCCTTCCAGACGCCCCACCTCCACGAGCTCGTCGCGCTGACGATCATCGACCTCTACGAAGGGCTCGGGCCCGCGGCGCTCGAGCGGCTCGAGGCACGTTGGCCCGCCATGGCCCAGTCGCAGCTCATGCGCGTCGAACAGCTCGCGGCCATGATGTGGGAGCTGCGGCTGCGCTCGTGCGTCGCCGCGGCGCTCGTGGATCGCGACCGGCTCGACGAAGCGGCGAGCTACGCCCGCCGGCTCCGACGACTCGGGTGGATGGAGGCTCCGGTCGCGCTCGCCGACGCGGCCATCGCGGCGGTACGCGGCAACGCCGCGCGAGCGCGCAGCTTGCTCGAGCGCGCCGCGCTGGCCGGCGACCGCGACGGGCTCGCGCTGCACGCCGCAGCCGCGCGGCTACGCTGGGGGCGGCTGACGGGCGGCGACGAAGGTCAGCGCGTGCTCATCGCCGCGACCGACGCGGCGCGCCGGCGCGGCGTGCGCAGGCCGCTCCAGGCGCTAACGGCAATCGCACCTTGGCCAGGGCGGGCTGACCAAACCTAATCGGGCCGCCGCGCGGCGACCGCGCTCATCACTTGGCATGGGGCATTCGCGAGGATATGGTGGCCGCGCAAGACGCATGATCCGGCGCAACCTCACCGTAGGGCTCGCGTACTTCTTCGTCGGCAAGATAGCCTTGCTGCTGGCGATCCCACCCGGATATGCGACCGCGGTGTGGCCGTCCGCGGGCATCGCGCTCGTCGCCGTGATCGCCTGGGGACCTCGCGTCTGGCCCGGCATCCTGCTCGGATCCCTGGCCAACAACCTCGCCACCGCCGTCGATGGCCACGCGCTCCCTGAGCTGGCCTCTGCGGCGGCCATCGCTGGGGCCATCGCGATCGGCGCCGTGCTGCAGGCCTTGCTGGGTGCCGACCTCATCCGACGTCGACTGCCGCAGCCGTTGACGCTCGAGCGCGAGCGCGACATCGGCGAGCTCCTGCTCCTGGGTGGCCCCGCGGCGTGCTTGCTCAACGCCACCATCGGCTCGAGCGTGCTCGTGGCGACCGGCTCCGTGACGTGGAACGATCTTCCCTTCACGTGGTGGACCTGGTGGGTCGGCGACACCATCGGCGTGCTCGTGGTGCTGCCGGTCGCGCTGGTGTGGCTGGCCGCGCCGAGACGACCGTGGCGCGCGCGCTGGGCCTTCGTCACGCTGCCCCTGGTGGGCTGCCTCGCACTCGTCGTGGTCGGCTTCGTCTACGCAAGCCATCGCGAGGCCGAACGTCTGCGCGCCGACTTCCGTACCAGGGCCTCGTACCAGGCCGCCGAGATCCAGAGCGAGCTCGCGGCCTATCTCGAGATCTTGCACGGGGTGCAGCGCTTCGTGGCCACCGTGCCCGAGCTCGATCGCGCGGCCTTCGCCGAGTTCACCGCGGAGATCTTCCGGCGCCATGGCGGGCTCGAGGCGCTCGAATGGATCCCGCGCGTGCGCCTCGATCAGCGGGCGCCGATCGAGCGCTCCGCCAAGGAGCAAGGCCTCACCGGGTACCGCATTGTCGAGCGCTCCGAGACCGGGGAGCTCGTGCCCGCGGCCGCGCGTCCGGAGTACTTCCCCGTCCACTTCATCGCCCCCACCGGCGCCATGCCAGGAGCCCTGGGGTACGACCTCGGCTCGGAGCGGGTGCGACGCGAGGCGCTCGAGCGCGCCCGCGACACGGGGGACGTGTCGGCCACGGCGCGTGTGCAGCTGATCGTCGACCGCGACGGGCGCTTCGGCACGCTGCTCTTCGCGCCCGTCTACGCGCGTGGCGAGGCCCACGCCAGCCCCGAGGCTCGGCGGGCTGCGCTACGTGGCTTCGTCCTCGCGGTCTTTCGCCTGAGCGACATGGTGGACGATGCGACCCAGGCACACTCGCAACGCGGCGTCCTGCTCGAGCTGGTCGATGTCTCCGATGCGAGGAGTCCGGCCGTGCTGTGCGCCTTCCGCGACGGCGTCCCTGTCACGGTCGGCGACGCGCTCCCATGGGTGGCCATCGCGGTGATCCCGCTCGAGCTGGGCGGGCGCAAGTGGCAGCTCCGCTTCGCGCCCAGCGACGGCGAGCACGCGCCGCATCGCTCCTGGAGCACCTGGTCCGTGCTCGCGGGCGGCATGCTCTTCGCCAGCCTGCTCGGCGCCTTTCTCCTCGCGGTCACGGGACGACACGTCGCGACCGCCCGGCTGGTCCATGAGCGAACCCAGGCCCTGTCACGCAGCGAGTGGTACCTGCGGCAGATCCTGAAGACGGCCACCGACGCGTTCGTCGCCATCGACCAGGCTGGCATGGTCCTGCAGTGGAACCCACGCGCCGAGCAGATCTTCGGCTGGACGGCCGAAGAAGTGCTCGACCGGCCGCTCGCCGATCTGATCGTCCCGCGCCAGCACCGGGCGGGTCACGCCCACGGGATGGCGCATTTCCTGGCCACCGGAGAGGGGCCGCTCCTCGACCGCGTCGTCGAGCTGGAGGCCCTCCACAAGGACGGGCGCGTGTTCCCCGTGGAGCTCGCGATCTCGGCCGCGCGCGACGCCGAGGACTGGCACTTCCACGCCTTCCTCCGCGACATCTCGCAGCGGAAGGAGAACGAGCGCCAGCTCATGTCGTCGCTCGCCGAGAAGGAGGTCCTGCTCGGCGAGATCCGCGAGCGGGCCGGCAGCGAGCTCGCGATGATCTCGACGATCGTCAGCCTGCGCCGCGGGCGTGGCGACGCGGACCGGGTCGTGGAGCTGGACGCGCTCCGCGCTCGGCTGGCGATCATCTCCGTCATCCAGGCGAAGGTCCACGCCTCGCGCGGCCTCGCGCGGCCCGGCTTCGACACGATCCTGCGCGACCTGATCGCGGTCGTGCAGGAGCGGTTTCCCACCAAGGGAGCCGTGCAGGTGCAGGTCGTTGGCGACGATTTGGCGCTGCGCCTCGATCTGGCGGTCGCCTGTGGGTTGATCTGCGCCGAGCTCGTCGCCAACGCGCTCGCCCATGGATACCCCTCGGGTCGGGCGGGCACGGTTCGGGTCGAGCTCCTTCGTCATGGCGAGCAGCAGGCGACGCTCACGGTCACCGACAATGGCACCGGCATGTCTGAAGCGGTGGATGTCCGCTCGGACAAGACGCTGGGCTTCCAGATCGTCTGCAGCCTGGCCGATCGGTTCGGCGGATCGTTCGAGGTCGAGCAGCGCGGAGGCTCGGTGGCGCGGGTGACGTTCACGCTCTAGACGCGCCGGAGCGCCGGCTTGCAACGGACCCTGGGTCATGTAATAGATGACCTCAGGTTCGTTAAGTGGCCCTCAAGCTCGAAAAGCTTCGTGCCCGTAGCGCCTCCGACAAGGAGCTGCGCCGGCGTGCGCTGCTCGACGCGGCACGAAGGAAGCTGCGCCGGGTCAGCTGGTCGGAGCTGACCGTCGCCGACGTGGCGCGCGCGGCGGGGCTGGCCAAGGGCAGCGTGTTCCGTTACTTCCCCACCAAGGAAGCCCTGGTGCTCGCGGTCTTCGAGCTCGAGCTCGCCGAGCTGTTCGCGGCGCTGCACGAGAAACTCGAGCCGGCGCTCGCGCGCAAGCGCGGCCTGGACGCCGAGACCTTCGCGCGCACGCTGGTCGGCGAGCTGCGCGCGCGTCCGGTTTACCTCAAGGTCGCCACGGTCGTGCACAGCGTGCTCGAGCACAACATCGAGCTCGAGGCTGCGGTGCGCTTCAAGCGGGCGCTGGGCGGCTACCTGGCCGCGGGCGGTGAGCTGCTCGAGCGCGGCCTCGCGTTCCTGCGCCCGGGCGAGGGCACGCGCCTGCTCCAGCGCGTGCACGCGCTGCTCATCGGCTTCTGGCAGCTCACCGATCATCCGCCTATCGTGGCCGAGGCGCTCTCGCGCGCCGGGCTCGAGGCGTTCAAGTTCGACTTCGCCGACGAGCTCGAGGATGTGCTCGTCACCTTACTGCGTGGAATGGAGGCCCGAAAATGACCGCTGTTGCTGCCAACGTTCGTACCGCGCCGGGCGCCGTGCCGGTGATCCTGAACGGCCTCCGCCAGGCCTTCCGCACCGGCCGCACGCGCCCGAGAGCGTGGCGCATGAAGCAGCTCGACCGCCTGCTCGCCATGCTCGACGAGCGCAAGACCGAGCTGCTCGGCGCGCTCGAGGCCGACCTCGGCAAGTCCTCGTTCGAGGGTTGGCTCGCCGAGATCGCGCTCATGCAGAAGGAGATCGGGCACACCAAGAAGCACCTGGGCCGCTGGATGCGCCCCGAGCGGGTCACCACGCCCATGGCGCTCCAGCCGGCGCGCAGCCGCATCGAGAGCGAGCCGCTCGGCGTGGTGCTCATCATCGCGCCGTGGAACTACCCGCTGCAGCTGGCGATCCTGCCGCTCGTCGGCGCCATCGCCGCGGGCAACTGCGCCATCGTGAAGCCGTCGGAGGTCGCCGCCCACACCTCCCGCGTGTTGGCCGACCTCTTGCCGAAGTATCTGGACCGCGACTGCTTCGCCGTGATCGAGGGCGGCGTCGCCGAGACCACCGCGCTGCTCGAGGAGCGCTTCGACCACATCTTCTACACCGGCAACGGCACCATCGGCCGCGTGGTCATGACCGCGGCCGCCAAGCACCTCACGCCGGTGACCCTCGAGCTCGGCGGCAAGAGCCCGACCATCGTCGACGCCAGCGCCGATCTCGACGTCGCCGCGCGCCGCATCGTGTGGGGCAAGTTCTTCAACGCCGGCCAGACCTGCGTCGCGCCGGATTACTTGATGGTGCACGAGTCGGTTCGCGAGCCGTTCCTCGACAAGCTTCGCTCGACGGTGCGGGACTTCTACGGCGATGAGCCGCAGAAGAGCGCCGACTACGGACGGATCATCAATGCCCATCATCACCAACGCCTCTCCAAGCTTCTGCCGTCGGGCCAGGCGGTGACCAAGATCGAGGTCGACGAATCCGACCGCTACATTTCGCCGGTCATCCTGCGCGACGTCGCAGTTGATAGCCCGGCGATGGCCGACGAGATCTTCGGACCGATCCTGCCGGTGCTCTCCTTCCGAGAGCCGGAGGAGGTCGTGGCCTTCGTCAAC
>JBKJOI010000295.1:0-3519 GCA_046595695.1 Haliangiales bacterium
CTGCTTGGCGTCACGCGTGAGCAGCTGCTCGCGCGTCGCGCCCGCCGCCGGTGGCGCCAGCAGCTCGGTGGGCGAGCCGGCCATGGCCACCTGCACCAGGCCCTCCGGCCCCGGCGCGCGCGCCGGAGCGCCCGTCGAGCGCGCGGCCACCTGCTCGCCCGCGCGCACGTCCACCTGACCGTGCGCGTTGGACACGCGCACCTTGCCCTCGTACACCGTCACCAGCACCGCCGCGGTCACCACCGCGCCCGCGCCTGCCGCGACCACGCTCTGCCATTTCGGATTCATAGGATCGACCTCCACGCGAAAACAGGTTCCCAGGACCGTCACGTCGCCGGCGGGCGTCGCGACGACGAACGCCACACCCTTCTCGACGCGATAGAAGACGTTGCCGCGCTGCTGCTCGACGCGCGCGCGGCCATCGGCACCGACGCGCCACGATACCCGCGCGCCCGGCTCGGCGACCGCGGTGGCGCGCCCGCCCACGTTCAGGCTGCGACGCTCGCCCAGGTCATCGATGCCGCCGGCTAGGCGCGATGGATCGCGCGCCGGGTTGCGCATGGTGAACAGGAGCACCACCGCGGCCGCGATCCCGGCGGCCACGAGCCCCGCCAGCGCCCACGGACGGCGGCGCCGCGGCGGCAGCGGCGCGGGCAACTCGCGGTACGCGCGCTCCTCCAGCGCGGCGCGGTCGCGCTCGATCGCGCGCACGACCATCACCTGATCGGCGAAACCATCGGGCGGCGACTCCGCCGGCCAGCCCTCGAGCTGCTCGGGCGGCAGCTTCCAGTCGTCACTCATCGTGGACCTCCGCCAGCGCCGCACGCAGCGCCGTCTTGGCGCGCGACAGCCGCGACTTCACCGTGCCGAGATCGACGGCGAGCGCCGCAGCGACCTCTTCGTAGGACAGCTCGTGGACCTCGCGCAGCAGGAAGGTCGCCCGGTGCTCGGGCGAGAGCGCCAAGATGGCCTGGGCCAGGGCGCCGGAGAGCGCGCGGCGATCGGCGTCGTCGCTGGTACCCGGGCCGCTCGCCGCCACGCCACGCGCGCGCGCATCGATGGGCAGGAGCCGGGGCGTGCGCCGCTTGAGCTCGTCGAGCGCCAGCCGGGTCGCGATGGTCAGCAGCCAGGTCGACAGGCGCGCGGCCCCGGCGCGATCGAACTGGGGCAGCGCGCGAAATGCGCGCAGGAACGTCTCCTGCGCCAGGTCCTCGACCTGGGCGCCGCGGCCGCTCGGCGACAGCATGCGCGAGAGCAGCGCAAAGACGCGCCGCTGGTACATCACGACCAGCTGCCGGCACGCCGCGTCCTCGCCCCGTTGCGCCCGCACGAGCGAGAGCTCGTCCAGCTCCTGGGCAGGAGCGGCGGGTGCCTTCTCGGATGCAGCCACGCTCACAGGGAAGTTACACGAGAGCCCCGCCCAGAAGTTCCCGGGGACAGGATCTACCCTCCTATCCCTTCGTCATCGTTTAGCTTCTGGCGGTAAACGCGCGTTTACCTTCTCTCGGGCGTTCTGATGGCGCGGGGAGGCAAACACGCGTTTACTGCCAGAACCGCAATGAAGTCAAATGGTTGATGGGGTAGATCCCTGACGATTGATCACATCTGGAAAACGATCGAGTTCCGCTGACTTGCCTTCGCATCGGAGGTGTTTCGCGACCCCGCGGATGCCAGTGGAACGCCTTAGGATCGCCAAATCTCCGCGGCCGAAATGCGAAACCGCGTGAGTGATCGAAATGGTCCGGGAAGATGTGTTGGATCGTCAGCTGAGTAAGTCCCCCCGCCCTGGTCCCGGTACCAACGGAGAGTGGTTTCGGGCGTGACGAGACCGGCGAGTTCGTCGAGTACGCGACGTCCCAGCGCCTGGCCCGTCACCGCAAGGCGGCGACGCTGGTCGTCCGCGAAGCGGAGCCTCTTGCCGCCGAGCTGCTCGCGGAGGCCGCGGTTCTCCTCCTGCAGGTAGTCGATGACTTCGAGCTGTCGCCGGTTGACCCAGCCGGCCATCACCATCAGCAGAAAATGCAAGGGGTCGGCGATCATGACGGGCATCGTAGCGTGTCGAGGGCCGGCAAGATGGCGCTGGCTGTGCTGCACAAGTCCCGAAGATCCCCTGATCATTTCACGCGATCCTATTTGGGCACCTGACGGGCGCGTCGCCGCGGTCGCCGCGACCCGCCAGGCCGCCCCCGACGGCGCTTATCGCGCCCATCCCGAGTGGTTCCCCAATGGCCCGCCTCAGGTCCCGCCTGCCGCCCGCAGCGGTGCACATCAACCCGGTCGTCACCGAGGCCGTCGACTTGACGGACTGCGGTACGGCTATCGAGGCGATCGCGTCATAGAATTCACGTGCCCTCTGTCTCAACCGCGTTGACACGTTCCGATCCGGTGCCGCCACCTGGTGAGATGGACGCCGATGGGGATGTGCGGGGGCATCGACGACGGCTTCCGAAGGGTAGGTGACCGGTCAGGAACTCGTAGAGCGTCACGCCGAGGGCGTAGAGGTCTGCACGCTTGTCGACGGGTCGGTTCATTCGGCCGGTCTGTTCGGGAGCCATGTACGCGACGCTGCCTTGCCCGCTCGAAACCGAGCGGTCGGCGCTGATGAGCGATGCGTTCCGAAAATCCGTGAGCCGGACGCTTTGAACTATGGATGTTCAGAGCTGCGTTTGCCCCCGGCCGCGACGCTGTTCATCGCCGCCGCCGCCCGATACTGCTCAGGTGATTTCTCGGCGACCTTCGCGCAGTCTGTGGAGCAGATGCGAATGCCCGGTTGCTCTTGATGCTGATGTTGATGTCCCTCGCTCAAGTGCGAGAACTCCATAAGAGCCATATCGTGCGGGATGGGAGAGCCGCAAACCGGACAGACGGTATTCCAGATGTCTTCCTTCATGTCTTCTGCTCCATTCTCGACAACGTAGGTCCCGCCGGGCCCAGGATCTAGGCGCCCGGCGATCGGCTTGGCGTTCTTCTCGCGGTAGACCTGGATGAAGTGCTCGGCGTGCAGCGGGATGTCGTCGCGGCGGTCGCGCAGGGGCGGCACGACCAGGCCGACGGAGGCGGCCTTCTTTGACCGCGCGGTGCAGATCCTTGTTGGTCGCGGCGACCAGGCGGATGTGGATGCGCGTGGGCCGGCCGCCCGGAGCCGAGGCGCTCGATCTCGCCCTCCTGGAGGACGCGCAGGAGCTTCACCTGCAGGTGCATCGGGATCGCGGACAGATCGTCGAGGAAGAGCGTGCCGCTGTTGGCCGACTCGAAGCGGCCCTCGCGACGCGCGGCCGCGCCGGTGAAGGCGCCCTTCTCGTGGCCGAACAGCTCGGCCTCGAGGATCGACTCGGGGATGGCGACGCAGTTGACCGCGATGAACGGCTTGCCGGCGCGCGTGGAGTTCTCGTGCAGCGTGCGCGCGAGCAACTCCTTGCCGGTGCCGCTCTCGCCGAGGAGGAGCCCGGTCGCCTCGGAGGGCGAGGCCTGGAGGAGCACGTCCATGGTGCGGCGCCACGCCAGCGAGGTGCCGACGAT
>JBKJOI010000384.1:0-3118 GCA_046595695.1 Haliangiales bacterium
CAACTACGTGATCCGCTTCTTCCGCTGGCAGCTCTACTTGCGCCGGCTCGGCGCCGGCGACGTGCCGCTGGGCATCAGCGCGCTGGTGTTCGTCGCCGGCTTCTCCATGTCGGTGACTCCCGGCAAGCTCGGCGAGCTGCTCAAGTCGGCGCTCCTGCGCGACGCTGCCGGCGTGCCGGTCAGCACGACCGCGCCCATCGTGGTCGCCGAGCGGGTCACCGATCTGGTCGGCCTGGTCATGCTCGGCGTGATCGGCGTGGCGCTCTATGGCGTCGCCGTGCCGGTGGTCGCGGCCGCGTCGCTGGTCGTCGCGCTCGGGCTGTTCGTGGTCTCGTGGAAGCCGCTCGCGCACACCGTGATCGACCAGCTCGCGCGCATCGGGCCCATCGGCCGGGTTGCGCCGCGCGTCCGCGCGATGTACGACACCCTGTCATCGCTGGTGAGCCCTACGCCGCTCGCCTGGGGCACCGCCCTGGGCGTGGTGGCCTGGCTCTGCGAGTGCATCGGCTTCGGCTTGATCGTGCAGGGCTTCCCCGGCGCGGACATCTCGTGGGGCCTGGCGACGCTCATCTACGCGGTCACCACCGTCGCGGGCGCGCTGTCGTTCCTGCCCGGCGGCCTCGGCGTCACCGAGGCCTCCATGACGCTCCTCCTGGTCAAGTCGGCGACCGGCGTCGACCAGGCCACGGCGATCGCCGCGACCATCCTGACCCGGCTGTGCACGCTGTGGTTCGCGGTGCTGCTCGGCCTGGTCGCGCTCGCCGTCTTGCGCCGCCGCCGCAGCGGCGACGCGCCGATCCCGCCCGCCCGCTGACCCCGCCGGTGCTATGAAGGCCGGGCATGAGTCATTTCAAGTTCGTCCACGACCTGAACGCTGACCCCGCCCGTTTCTGGGAGGTCTTCTTCGACGAGCCCTACAACCAGGCGGTCTACAAGCACGTCGGGGTCAAGGAGCGCGTCTACCTCGACAAGCAGGAGGACGGCGAGCTCAGGACGTGGGTGCTGCGCGTCATGCCGGAGCGCGATCTGCCCGAGTTCGCCAAGAAGATCCTCAAGGGCGACCTCGGCTACGTCGAGCACGCGCGCATGATCAAGAGCGCCAACCGGATCGAGTGCCGGATCGAGCCGACGATCTTCAAGGACAAGACCAAGATCAGCGCGGTCTACAGCGTCGCGTCGACCGGCCCGGGCAAGTCCACCCGCGTCTTCGAGGGCGACGTCGAGGTCAGCATCCCGCTCGTCGGTCGCAAGGTCGAGGAGTTCATCATCTCCGACATGGCCAAGGCCTACCAGACCATCGCCGACTTCACCAACGAGTGGCTAGCGAAGCATCCCTGAGCTAGCCTGTAGTCACAAATGGCCACCGCCGGGGAAGTGGACCTCGACTTCGCGCGCTACATCTCTCTCCGCCGGGGTGCCGCGGAGAAACGTTCCCGCGACGGCGCGGCCTACGCCTACACCGGCGAGTACCGGGTGCGGCGAGCGCTCAAGGCCGCGCGGCCGGTGACCCTGGCCATCGAGGCCACGGTCCGCCTGTGGAAGAACATCGCCAAGGTGGAGCTGCTCGGCACCTCGGTGAAGGTCACCGACCAGCAGTTCCCGCGCCTGTACGCCATCGCGGCCAGCTGCGCCAAGACGCTGCAGATCCCGGTGCCGGCCATCTACGTGTCGCCCGCCATCGGCGAGCTCAACGCGCACACCCTGGGCACCGACGAGGACGCGTACATCGTCCTGAACGGCGCGCTCGTCGACCACCTCTCCGACGAGGAGCTGGTGGCGGTCATCGGCCACGAGTGCGGGCACATCCACAACAACCACGTCGTGTACTCGACCGCGCTCTACTACCTGTCGGTGGGCGCGTCGTTCTACGTCAGGTGGATCGTTCAGCCGGCCATCCTGGCGCTGCGCGCCTGGTCGCGAAGAGCCGAGATCACGTGTGACCGCGCCAGCCTGCTGTGCACCAAGGACCTCGAGGTCACGACCAGCGCGATCGTGAAGCTCGGCCTCGGCTCGCAGAAGCTCTACAAGGACCTCAAGATCGACGAGTACCTCAAGCAGCTCGACGAGGGCCGCAAGGGCATCGGGCGCTTCGGCGAGTACTTCCGCTCGCACCCGTACCTGCCCAAGCGGATCGAAGCGCTGCGCTTGTTCGCGCGCTCGAGCTTCTACCAGCGCTTCGCCGGCCTCCCCGAGGGCACCGCGGCCGAGCCGTCGCTCGACGCCGCCGAGGTCGACGCCCAGGTCGCCCAGCTCGTGAGTGTGTTCTGATGGCCGACCTCCTCGAACGGCACCAGGTCGCCAAGAACGCCATCGCGGACGCGCTCGAGACCATCGCCCAGGTCGCGGGCGAGGTCGGCATGAAGAGCCTGCGCGCGGATCTCGTCGAGACCCGGCTGCCCAAGCTGCGCGACGAGCGCTTCAACCTGGTCGTGCTCGGCGAGTTCAACCACGGCAAGAGCACCTTCGTGAACGCGCTGCTCGGCGCCGACGTGCTGCCCACCGGCATCACGCCCACGACCGCGGCCATCAACCATGTGATCTGGGCCAAGACCCCGGGCGCGCGCGCCGTGCTGAACGACGGGACCGAGATCGCCATCCCGATCCACCAGCTCACGCAGTGGGTCACCGTCGACGGCGGCAAGGCCGGCCAGACACGTTTTGTCGAGGTCGGGCACCCGGCCAAGATCCTCGAGAACAAGGTCACCCTGGTCGACACGCCCGGCGTGAACGACCTGAACGAGCAGCGCGCCGAGGTCACCTACGGCTACGTCCCGCGCGCCGACGCGGTCATCTTCCTGCTCGACGCCGGCCAGGCGCTCAAGGAGTCGGAGCGCGCGTTCCTGGCCTCACGCGTGCTCGAGCGCTCGCGCGACCGCATGATCTTCGTGGTCGGCAAGGTCGACCTCCTGACCGAGGGCGAGCTCGCCGACGTCATGGCCTACGTGCGCGAGCACCTGGGCCGGCTGGTCCAGGATCCGCCCATCTTCGCGGTCTCGGCGCGCAAGGCGCTCGCGGGCGACGCGGCGGCGGGGCGCATGGCGCCGCTCACCGAGCACCTGGGCCGCTTCCTGTCGGAGGACCGTGGCCGCATCCTGCTCGACGCCGGCCAGGCGCTCAA
>JBKJOI010000434.1:0-4280 GCA_046595695.1 Haliangiales bacterium
TCGGCGGCCTGCGCGCACAGCCGGGCCACCGAGGCCGCGCGCGCCGAGGGCGATCTGCGCGGCGCGTTCGAGCACCTCGTCGACGCCGCGCGGCTGGGCGAGGGCGCCGCCGCCACCGACGCGCTCATCGCGCAGGCCGAGCTGGGCGTCACGCTGTCGCGCTACGACGAGGCGATCGCGGCGGCCCGGCGCGCCGCGGCCACGCGCGATCCGGCGCGCCGCCGGCGGGCCGAGCGGGCGGTCGCGCGGGCGCTGGCGCGGCGCGGCGATCAGACCGGCGCCGCCGAGCTGCTCGCGCGCCTGGTCGCCGCCGACGCCGGCGACGAGGAATCGCGCGGCGAGCTGGCGCGCCTGCACGTCGCCCGCGCGCGCTACCCGCAGGCGCTCGAGGTCGCCGGCGCGCCCGAGCACGAGCCGCCCGAGAGCGGCCCCTTGCCGCCCGGCCGCGCCGCCCGCCTCGAGGCCGCCGGCCTGGCCGCGCTCTACGGCGGCGATCTCACCCGCGCCGAGGCGACGTTTCAGCGCCTGGCCACGGGCGCGCGCGCCGCCGGCGATCGAGCGCTCGCCTCGCGCGCCGCCGGGCTGTCCGGCATGCTCGCGCACGCGCGCGGCCAGCTCGGCGTCGCCGCCGACTGCTACGGCGAGGCGCTCGCGCACGCGCGTGCCGCCTTCGACGTGCACGCGGCCGCGGCCTACGCGCTGAACGGCGCCGCGGCGCTGGCCGAGCAGGGCCGCTTCGGCGAGGTGCTCGCGCTCACCGCCGAGGCGTTGCGCGACCTGCGCCGGCTCGGCCAGGTGAAGGAGCTGGCCGCCGCGCTGTTCAACCGCGGCCTGGCGCTCCTGGCGCTCGGCGATCTCGAGGCCGCGGCGCGCGCGGCGGAGGCGGCGCACGCCGAGGCGCGCGCGCGCGGCGTGCCGCAGCTCGAGATCTACGCCGATCTGCTCGAGGGCGAGATCTGCCGGCGCCGCGGCGCACCCGCCGAGGCGCTGGTCGCGGTCGAGCGTGCCGAGCACGCGGCTCAGGCGCTGGGCGCGGTGCGCGAGCTCGTGGTCGCGACCGCGGTGCGCGCCGAGACCCTGGCCGAGCTGGGCCGCTTCGCGCCCGCCCAGGCCGCGCTGGCCGCCGCCGAGGCCGCGGCGCGCGGCGAGGAGGATCGCGATCGCGTGCTGCTGGCCGAGGCGCGCGTGGCGCTCGCGGTGGCCGCGGCGGCCGGGCCCGGCGCGCCCGCGCCCGCGGGTGCCGGGCTGATCCTGCGGCTCGCGCCGGCGTGCCGCCGCCTGCGCGACTCGGGTCGGCTCGACCAGGCGTGGCGCGCCGAGATGTGCGCCGCTCGCCTGGCGCGGCGCGGCGCCGACCCCGCCGCCGCCGAGCTGCACCTCGCCGCCGCACGCTCCGGCTGGGCGGCGATCGTCGAGCGCGCGCCCGAGGCGCGGCGCGCCGGCCTGGAGAGCGATCCCGACGCGCGCGCGCTGGTCGCGCTCGAGGTCGAGACCTTCGGCCAGAGCACGGCGCGGGCGTCGATCTCGTCGCCGTCGCCGCTGCTCGGCGGCGCCGCCGGTGCGGGCGCCGGCTCCGCGCCGGTCACGCGCCAGCTGCTCTACCTGTCCAAGCGGCTCAACTCCGAGCTGCGCATCGATCGCCTGCTCGACGACGTGATCGACGCGGTGATCGAGCTGACCTCGGCCGAGCGCGGCTTCCTCCTGCTCTACGACGACGCGGGCGCGCTGCAGGTGCGCGTGGCCCGCAACATCGACCAGCGCGAGCTGGCCGGGCCCGACCTGGCGCTGTCGCGGTCGATCGCCGAGCGCGCGGCGCGCACCGGCGAGCCGGTGCTCACCGCCTCCGCGGCCGACGACGAGCGCTTCGGCGCCGCCGCGTCGGTGAGCGCGCTGCGGCTGCGCTCGGTGCTGTCGGTGCCGCTGCGCTCGAAGGGCCGCGTGGTCGGCGCGGTCTACGTCGATCACCGGTTCCGCCGCGGCGCCTTCTCCGACGACGCGTCGCAGCTGGTGCTCGATCTCGCCGACGTCGCGGCGGTCGCGCTCGCCAACGCGCAGCTGGTCGCCGAGAGCGAGGGGCAAAGACGCGAGATCGCGGCGCTGAACGCGCGCCTCGAAGGCCAGCTCGAGGAGAAGCAGGCCGAACTCGACGGCGCGCGCGCCCAGCTCGCCTCCGGCAAGGGCCTCGAGCTGCGCTACGCCTACGACGCGCTCATCGGCCGCTCGCCGCGCATGCTCGAGCTCCTGCGCCTGGTCGACCGCGCCACCGCCACCGCGCTGCCGGTGGTGATCCACGGCGAGAGCGGCACCGGCAAGGAGCTGGTCGCGCGCGCGCTGCACGGCAACGGCGCGCGCGCCGACGGACCCTTCGTCGCGATCAACTGCGCCGCGGTGCCCGAGACGCTGCTCGAGGCCGAGCTGTTCGGGCACGTGCGCGGCGCCTTCACCGGCGCCGACCGCGATCGCCGCGGTCTCTTCGAGGTCGCCGATCGCGGCACCCTGTTCCTCGACGAGATCGCCGACACCTCGCCGGCGATGCAGACCAAGCTCCTGCGCGTGCTCCAGGACGGCGAGGTCCGCCGCGTCGGCGGCGATCGCCCGCGCACCGTCGACGTGCGCGTGGTCGCGGCCTCGAACAAGGACCTGCGCCGCCTGGTCGAGGCCGGCAAGTTCCGCGAGGATCTCTTCTACCGGCTGCACGTGATCCGCATCGACGTGCCGCCCCTGCGCGAGCGCAGCGAGGACATCCCGGCGCTGGTCACGTACTTCCTCGAGCGCTTCGCGCGCGACGCCGGCGCGCCCGCGCCCCGGCGGATCGACCGCGCCGCGATGGGCCGCCTGCTCGCCTACGCGTGGCCCGGCAACGTCCGCGAGCTCGAGAACGAGCTGCACCGCGCCGCGGCGCTCGGCGGCGAGCTCATCGGCGTCAGTGATCTCTCGCCCCCGGTCGCCGCCGCCGATCCGACCGCGCCGCCGGTGTCACCCGGGGATCTCACGCTCAAGCCGCGTGTCGAGCACCTCGAGCGCTCGCTCCTGCGCGAGGCGCTCGCCAAGTCGACCGGCAACCAGACGCAGGCGGCGAAGCTGCTCGGGCTGTCGCGCTTCGGCCTGCAGAAGAAGCTGCGGCGCTATGGCCTGTGAGCGCGCCAGCGCCGGGTTCTCCAGGCCGCCAACGAGGTTGGCGGTGGTGACAACGCGGCTGGCGCGCGTCCGGGCAACGTCGCGAAAATACTCGTGGCGGAGCCGGCGTGGCCTTTGCTACCGATGGTTCAGGGTGCATACGTGAAGCGTTTCGTCCTCGCCGCCATCCTCGTATCCGCCGTCGTGGCGGGATCCGCCACTGGCTGCTTCGTGCCGTCGGTGCCGGTGCCGCCGCCCGAGCCCGGCGCCATGAGCTTCGAGCTGAACACGGAGCAGGGCACCGCCACCTACCAGGCCAACCTCGGCAACAACTGGCCGAACACCAAGGTCATCATCTTCGTCGAGGAGACCGGCGAGGGCGTGGTCGCGACCTCCGACGCCACCGGCCGTGTGGGGCCCACGCAGCCGTTCCGCGCCAGCGACAACGACACCGTGCAGATCGAGTTCCGCCGCGAGGATGGCGAGGAATCGGGCGTCTGCTTGAAGCTTCACGACGGCCCCTCGAGCAGTAACTTCGAGTGCGGCTTCTAGCGCCCTTCTAGCGCTCCAACGCGCTCCAGCGAGCTCCTGCTGATGTGGACCTGCTCCCGACCTTCTCGCTGAAACGTTTGACGCGCCGCGTCGGTGCCATTCACATTTCCTTACAATTTCACTATAGTCGCACCCATGCTAATCGCCGTCCCACGCGAGGTCGTCACCGGCGAGCGCCGTGTGGCACTCGTGCCAGAGACCGTCAAGCGGCTGGTTGGACGTAAGTTCGATGTCGCGGTTGAGACCGGCGCAGGTGCCGGTGCCAACGCCTCGGACGACGACTACCGGGCCGCGGGCGCACGCATCGAGGCCACGCCCCAGGCGCTCTACGCCGCGGCCGACCTGCTGGTGAAGATCCAGTCGCCCACGCCTGCCGAGATCGGCTGGTTGCGCGACGGGTCCTCGCTGGTGTGTCTGTCGTACCCGCTGGCCAACCCCAAGCTGGTCAAGGAGATCAACGCCCGTAAGGCCACGCTGCTCGCCACCGACATGATCCCGCGCACCACGCTCGCCCAGATGATGGACGTGCTGAGCTCGCAGGCGACCATCTCGGGGTACCGCGCGGTGCTGCTCGCCGCGGAGGCGCTGCCCAAGCTCTTCCCCATGCTGAT
>JBKJOI010000559.1:0-13767 GCA_046595695.1 Haliangiales bacterium
CACGACCACCACGAACAACGCCGCCTGGTACACGGCGGGCTACGGCACGACCGCGGAGAAGGCGATGAAGGAGACGCTCCGCGTGGGCGGACCCAACACGCTGAACATGTACCTCAACAACATGGGCGGGGGCCTCCTCGGCTGGGCAACGTTCCCGAGCGACTACACGAAGGCGCCCGCGATGGACGGCGTCGTGGTGCTGACGGCCAGCCTCCCCGGCGGCTCCGCGGCCCCGTACAACCTCGGCGACACCGCGACCCACGAGGTCGGCCACTGGATGGGCCTCTACCACACGTTCCAGGGCGGCTGTAACGGCAACGGCGACTCGGTGAGCGACACGCCCGCCGAGAAGTCGGCGGCGTTCGGTTGCCCGATCGGCCGCAACACCTGCGCGAACAAGCCCGGCCTGGATCCGATCCGCAACTTCATGGACTACACCGACGACGCCTGCATGTACGAGTTCTCGCCCGGCCAGGACACGCGCATGGACTCGTACTTCACGACCTACCGCTTCAACAAGTAGCGCGCCGGCGCGGCGCGCGCCGCGCTACGGCAGCAGGATCACCGACCCGGTGGTCTGGCGCGCCTCGAGCGCGCGGTGCGCCTCGGCGGTGTCAGCCAGCGCGAAGCGCGCGCCGATCTCCACCTTCACCTTCCCGCTCAGCACGACCTCGAAGAGCTCCGACGCGGCGGCGAGCAGATCCTCGCGCCGGGTCACATACGTACGCAGCGTCGGCCGCGTCACGTAGAGCGAGCCCTTCTCGGAGAGCACGCGCAGGTCGAGAGGCGGCACCAGCCCCGACGACTGCCCGAAGCTGACCAGCAGCCCGAGCGGCGCGAGCGAGTCGAGCGAGGCGGCGAAGGTGTCCTTGCCGACCGAGTCGTAGACGACCGGCACGCCCTGCCCCGAGGTCAGCTCGAGCACGCACGCGGCGATGTCGTCGCGGCCGTGGATGAGCACGTGCGCGCAGCCGTGCGCCCGCGCCAGTTCGGCCTTGCCGTCGCTCGAGACGGTGCCGATCACGGTGACGCCGAGCTCGCGCGCCCACTGGCAGAACAGGAGCCCGACGCCGCCGGCGGCCGCGTGCAGCAGCACGGTCTCACCGGCCTGCGCCCGGCGCGTGCGGCGCAGGAGGTACTGCACGGTCAGCCCCTTCAGCATCATGGCCGCCGCCTGCTCGTCGGAGATCCCGTCGGGCACGCGCACCAGCGACGCGGTGGGCACGAGGTGCGCCTCGGCGTACGAGCCCGGCGGCACTCCCGAACCGTACGCGACGCGGTCGCCGGGGGCGACGTCGGTGACGTCGGGGCCGACCGCCTCCACGACGCCGGCGCCCTCGACGCCCAGCCCCGAGGGCAGCGGCACCGCGTAGAGACCGGTGCGGTGGTAGACGTCGATGAAGTTGATCCCGACGGCGGTGTGGCGGACGCGGGCCTGCCCGGGGCCGGGCTCGCCGATCTCGACCGTCTCGTAGCGCAGGACCTCGGGGCCGCCGAAGTCGCGGATGCGGATGGCTCGAATGGCGCGGCTCATGGTTTCTTTCTCCTGGTCGCGACGACGCAGATCTCGCGGCGGTTGGATGCCAGCTGGGTGGCGCGCACGCCGGTGAGGCCCATGCCGGCGACGCGCTCGAGCAGCGCCGGGACCTCGGCGGCCATCGTCCAGTCGTTCAGCTTGAGCGTGAAGATCACCCCGCGCAGCGTCGATTTCACCGTCGAGACGATGCGCTTCACCGCGTGCAGCGCCACCTGCGGCGCCAGGTTCACGTCCATGAGCAGCCAGTCGACGCGCGCGGGCAGCTGCTCGCGGCGCAGGTCGCCGAGCGGCACCTGCACGTGGCTGAAGCCGGGCGCGGCGAGCACGCGCGCGTCCATGGCGCCGGGATCGACGCCGACGACGGTAAGCCCGCGTGTGACCAGCGCCCAGCTCGCGCCGCCCGGCGCGCTGCCGATCTCGACCGCAACGTGGCCGCGCTGAAGCGGCAGGCGCGACCACGCCAGCGCCTCCTCGAGCTTGAGCCACGCGCGCGACGGCGCCTCGGGCGGCAGCACCAGCGGCACGCGTCCGCCCGGGTGCGGCGAGTGCGCGCCGCCGTGGGCGTGGAAGCCGAGCCAGAGCGGCTCGCCCGGCGCGACGATCACGTCGAGCACGTGCCCGCCCACGCGCGGCTCCACGAAGCGGCCCGCGGGCGCCGCGGCCACGATCTCGGCGCGGACCGCCTGCGCCAGCGCGCCGTAGGTCTCGTCCTCGTCGCCGGGCTTCGCGCGGTCGCGCTCGAACACGTGCAATCCGACCGGGCCCGCCGTGGGCACCTCGGCGACGCCGACCGCCTTGCCGATCGACGCGCCCCAGGCGCTCGCGAACACCGCGCCGAGCGCGACGTTCGCGCCCACGCTCCGGTCGGCCTTCCACGTCACCAGCCCTGGCCGCGAGTACGCGAAGCGCCACCTGGGCCACCGCCCGGCCACCTCCGCCTTCAGCGCCGGCTCGGCGCCGAGCTGGCAGACCGCGAACACGAAATCACTCTCGTCGAAGGGGGCGGCCAAAACGGGCGCAGCTTACACCGGCGAAGCTCGGGTAGCGGTGCCTCGGGGTGCCGTGCGAAGATGGAGGGCGCCTGATCTCGGGCGGCGACTGACCCAAGGAGGGGCGATTGCGCTGGTGGCACCTGTTCGTCGACAAGCTGACGCGGCGATCCAAGGACGCCGGCGTCCTGGGGCCGCGCCGCCGCGCCGAGGTGCGCTACCTGTACCAGGCCAGCATCGAGGCCAAGTGCTCGTCCTGGCCGAGCTTTTCGCGGCTGTTCACGGGGGACGTCAGCGCCCACGGGATGTACGTGCCGACCGATCAGCAGGCCAAGATCGGCGAGGACATCGTCGTCAAACTGACCTTGCCCGACGGTCAGGTCGTGGACGTCACCGGCACGGTGGTGGCGGTGATCGCGGGTGAGCTCGCGGCCCGCGCCGGCAAGCCGCCCGGCCTGGGCGTCAAGCTCGCCGACTTCGGCCCCGAGCTGACACGCAAGTTCGCCGAGCTGCTCGAGGCCGCGAAGCAGGTCCAGCCCGCTCCCCAGCCCGACTTCGACATCGACGTCGACGCCTCAGACGACGGCTCGGGTGGGCAAGCCCCGATGGTCTTTGCCAAGCCGGCGGCCGAACCGCCCGTGCCGGCCACCGCGCCGACGCCCCCGCCGCCCGCTCCGGCGACCTCGGCGCGGGCCGCGCTCGCCAAGGCGACCGCGCGGCGCGGCCGCATCGTGGGCATCGACCTGGGCACCACGTACACCTCGGTCGCCGCCGCGGTGGGCACCCGCGTGTCGATCCTGCCGTTCCCCGACGGCGAGAAGCAGGCGCCGTCGGTGGTCTCGTTCCCGGCGCGCGGCGAGGTCATTGTCGGATCGGCGGCACGCGCACGCGTGAACACCGATCCTCGGCACACGATCCACTCGCCCAAACGGCTGCTCGGCCGCAAGTTCGACGACCGCATCATCGAGAGCTTCCTCGTGCAGGCGCCGTGGGAGTCGCAGCGCGCGCCCGACGATACCGTGCTCGTCGACATGTGGGGCGACAAGTACGCCATCACGCAGCTGTGCGCGTACCTCCTGAACGAGGCCAAGGAGGCCGCCGAGCGCACCCTGGGCGAGCCGGTCGATCGCGCGGTCGTGACCGTGCCGGTGAGCTTCGACGAGGCGCGCGTGCGCCTGCTCCGCCGCGCCGCGCAGCTGGCGCGCCTCGACGTCGTCGCCACCATCGACGAGCCGTCGGCAGCGGCGCTGGCCAACCGCTTCCAGCCCGGCTTCGGCGGCATCGTCGGCGTCTACGACTTCGGTGGCGGCACCTTCGACTTCACCGTCGTCGACGTCTCGGGCGGCGACTTCCGCGTGCTCGCCACCGCCGGCGATTCGTGGCTGGGCGGCGACGACTTCGACATCGCACTCGGCGAGGCGGTCGCCAACCAGATCCAGAAGATGCACGGGGTCGATCTGCGCCGGCAGATCGTCGACTGGCAGCGCGTGCTGTTCGCCTGCGAGAAGGCCAAGCGCCAGCTCACCACCGGCACCGAGGCGTTCATCTTCGTGCCCGAGCTCCTGCGCGCGGCGCAGGGCCCGATCGACCTCAAGTTCCGCATCGACCGCGACATCCTCGAGCGGGTCTGCGGCAGCGTGATCGAGCGCTCCATGAACACCTGCAGCGAGGCGCTCGAGCTGCTCGACATGAAGCCCAGCGAGCTGTCGGCGATCTACCTCTCGGGTGGCACGACCTACATCCCGGCGGTGCGCACCTCGCTGGCGCGGCATTTCGGCATCCCCATCAAGACCGGCGTGCCGCCCGAGCACGCGGTCTGCATGGGCGCAGGAATCCATGCGGCCCAGCTCGAGATCCAGGGTCGCGCCACGCTCGAAAATCACTGATCCGACGGGCTCTTTTCGATCCAAAGTGCCTGGACCAAGGTGGTCCAATTCAGTTCGCGGGGGCGGCCCTATGAGGCCCATATCGCCCCATGCTAACGGTTCCTGAGCGAGTCCTCCACATGACGACCCAGCCGACCACGGTCAGATACCCCGACGGCCACGTGCTGCTCCGCAACCTCGCGCGCGACATGCCCGTGATCGCGCGCGGCGACGGGATCTACCTCTACGACAAGGCCGGCAAGCGCTACGTCGACGCCTCGTCGGGGGCGCTGGTGGTCTCGGTCGGCCACGGCAACCAGGAAGTCGCTGACCGCATCCACGCGCAGCTCACCCAGGTCGGCTACGTGAACGGCACGCACTTCACGTCCGACGTCACCGAGGAGCTGGCGACGCGCCTGGCCGCGCTGGCGGCCGCCGAGATCCCCGCGGCCCAGCTCACGCGCGCGGCGTTCCTGTCCTCGGGCTCGGAGGTCGTCGAGGCGGCGGTGAAATTCGTGCGCCAGCTGTGGATGGAGCGCGGCCAGCCGGCGCGCACCAAGATGCTCGCGCGCGTGCCCAGCTACCACGGCAACACGCTCTACGCGCTGTCCATGTCGGGACGCCCGCACTACAAGAAGCTCTACGGCCCGATGCTCTCCGAGGTCGTGACCACGCCGTCACCCTACCCGTACCGCTCCGGGCTCGCCGACTACGAGAAGGACGGCGCGGATCACTACGCGCACCTGCTCGAGGAGGTCATCCAGCGCGAGGGCCCGGGCACGATCGCCGCGTTCATCGCCGAGCCGGTGATCGGCTCGTCGGCGGGCGCCGCGGTGCCGCCCCCCGGCTACTTCGCGCGCGTCAGCGAGATCTGCCGGCGCCACGGCATCCTGACCATCGCCGACGAGATCCTCTGCGGCGTCGGCCGGGTCGGCTCGTTCTTCGCCTCGAAGCCGACCGACTTCGCGCCCGACCTGCTCGTGCTCGGCAAGGGCATCGGCGGCGGCTGCGCGCCGCTCTCGGTGCTCATGATCCGGCAGGAGCACCTCGAGGAGATGCGCCGCGGCTCGGGCTACTTCCAGCACGCGCAGACGTACCTGCAGGCGCCCATGATGACCGCCGCGGGCGTCGCGGTGCTCGACTACTTCGAGCGCCACGACCTGGTGGCCAACGCGCGCAAGGTCGGCGCGCACCTGCTCGCGCGCCTGCGCGAGCGCCTGTTGCCGCTGCCCGGCGTGGGCTCGGTGCAGGGCCTGGGCCTGCTCGCCGGCATCGAATTCGTCGCCGACAAGGCGACGCGCGCGCCCTTCCCGCGCGGCCAGAAGATCGTTGAAGGCCTGGTCGCCGCGCTCTTCGAGGCCGGGGTCATCACCTGGCCCAACGTCGGGCAGGCCAACGGCACCGACGGCGACCTCATCATGATCGGCCCGCCGCTCGTGATCACCGAGAGCCAGGCGGACGAGCTCGTCGAGACGCTCGCGAGCGTGATCGGCACAAGGATGGCGACATGAGCTTCCGCATCACCTACTCCGTCCTCGACGCCGACATGGCGGAGATCCACCAGCAGTTCGACGCCGCGCTCGCCACCGTGCGCGCGGCCCAGGGCAGCACGTTCCCGTCGTGGGTCGCCGGGCAGGCGCTCGAGAGCGGCGACCTGCTCGACTCGCGCGCGCCCGCCGACACGCGCGTGGTGCTGGCGCGCTTCCACCGCGCGCCGCTGCGCGTGCTCGACGACGCCGTGCTGGCCGCGCGCAACGCGCAGCGGGTGTGGGCCGGGCTCACCTGGCAGGAGCGCGTGAAGCTGGTGCGCCGCGCCGCCGACCTGATCTCGGAGCGCCGCCTGCCGCTCGCCGCCATCATGTCGCTCGAGGTCGGCAAGAGCCGGCTCGAGAGCCTGGGCGACGTCGAGGAGTCGGCTGACCTCTTGCGCTACTACGCCGGCCAGGTCGAGGAGACGAACGGCTTCCTCAAGCCGCTCGCCAAGCTGTCGCCCAACGAGGACACCCGCAGCGTGCTGCGGCCCTACGGCGTGTTCGCGGTGATCTCGCCCTTCAACTTCCCGACCGCGCTCGCGGCCGGCATGTCGGGCGGCGCGCTGCTCGGCGGCAACGCGGTGATCCTCAAGCCCAGCGAGGAGACGCCGTGGTGCGCGCAGGGGCTCTACGAGGCCTTCCGCGACGCCGGCCTGCCCGAGGGCCTGTTCCAGGTGCTGCACGGCGAGGGCGACGGCATCGGCAAGGCGCTCGTGCGTCATCCCGGCATCGACGGCGTCGCCTTCACCGGCAGCGTGCGCGTGGGCATGGACATCCACGGCGTCATGTCGTCGACCGGGCGGGTGCGGCCGGCGTTCCTCGAGCTGGGCGGCAAGAACCCGGCGATCGTCTGTGACGACGCGGATCTCGAGGCCGCGGTCGAGGGCTGCGCGCGCTCGGCGTTCGGGCTCTCGGGCCAGAAGTGCAGCGCGCTGTCACGCATCTACGTCGCGCGCACGCGCCACGACGACTTCGTGGCGCGGCTGGGAGCCCGCACCATTCAGATGCATATCGGCGATCCGACGCGCGCCGAGGTCTACATGGGCCCGGTCATCAACGCCGCGGCGGTCGCGCGCTTCGAGCGTGCCGTCGCCGAGGCGAGGCGGGACGGGAAGATCCACGCGGGCGGCGAGCGGCTGACCAGCGGCGACCTCGCGCACGGCCACTTCGTCGCGCCCACGATCGTGGCCGTGCCGCGCGACCACCGGATCGTGAAAGACGAGCTGTTCCTGCCCTTCGTAACGGTCGAGCCGTTCGACACGCTCGACGAGGCCATCACGCTCGCGAATGACGTCGAGTACGGCCTGACCGCGGGCATCTTCAGCGCGGATCCCGGCAAGGTCGAGCAGTTCATGCAGCACGTGCAGGCGGGCGTGCTGTACGCGAACCGCAAGACCGGCGCGACCACCGGCGCGTGGCCGGGCGTGCAGGCGTTCTGCGGCTGGAAGGCCTCGGGCTCCACCGGCAAGGGCGGGTGCGGGCCGTACTACGTGTCGCAGTTTGCCCGCGAGCAATCGCAGACACGCATGCTGTAGGAAAGAAAGTGACCACCATGAGCGAGAAGCTGCTGCCCGAGATCAAGGTCCCCCCGCCCGGCCCCAGGGCCCAGGCGATCATCGACGTCGACAAGAAGCACTCGTCGCCCTCGTACATCAAGGAGTACCCGCTCGTGGTCGAGCGCGGCGAGGGCCCGTGGGTCTACGACGTCGACGGCAACCGCTTCCTCGACTACATGGCGGGCATCGCGGTCAACTCGACCGGGCACGCGCACCCGCACGTCGTGAAGGCCATCAAGGACGCCGCCGACAAGTTCCTGCACATCTGCGGGACCGACTTCTACTACGAGTCGTTCGCGAAGCTGTGCGAGCGGCTGGCCGGCTACCTGCCCGGCATGGGCCCCAAGAAGGTCTTCCTGTCCAACTCGGGCACCGAGGCGGTCGAGGGCGCGCTCAAGCTGGTCCGCCACCACACCCGGCGGCAGTACGTGATCGCCTTCAAGGGCGGCTTCCACGGCCGCACCATGGGCGCCATCTCGCTCAACTCGTCCAAGGTCGGGCAGCGCGCGTTCTTCGGCCCGCTCGTGCCCGGCGTGATCCACCTGCCCTACCCGACCCGCGAGGCCGGCCCCGACTACAGCGTCGCCAAGCTGCTCGAGAAGGACTGGTTCCTGAACCACGTCGATCCGCGCGAGATCGCCGCGGTCTTCGTCGAGCCCATCCTCGGCGAGGGCGGCTACGTGGTGCCGCCGAAGTCGTTTCTGCAGGACCTGCGCCGCATCTGCGACGAGCACGGCATCCTCTTGGTCTTCGACGAGGTGCAGTCGGGCATCGGCCGCACCGGCACCATGTTCGCCGCGGATCACTTCGACGTCATGCCCGACGTGATCTGCGTCGCCAAGGGCATCGCGTCGGGCATGCCCATCGGCGCGATCATCGCGCGCGAGAAGGTCATGACCTGGCAGCGCGGCTCGCACGGCTCGACCTACGGCGGCAACCCGCTGTGCTGCGCCGCGGCGCTGGCCACGCTCGACGTGATCGAGCCGCTCCTGCCGCAGATCCAGCAGATCGGCGCGCTCATGATGGACGGCCTGCGCAAGCTGGCCAAGAAGCACCCGATCATCGCCGATGTGCGCGGCGTGGGCCTCATGATCGGCGCCGAGTACCTCGACCCCAAGACCGGCCTGCCCGCCGCCGAGTACGTCGGCGACCTCGAGCAGCTGGCGTTCCGCAAGGGGCTGCTCCTGCTGTCCTGTGGCAAGTCGACCATCCGCTTCGCGCCGCCGCTCATCATCGGCGAGCACGAGGTCACGGTCGGCCTGCGCATCCTCGACGAGTGCATGCAGGAGCTCGACAAGAAGCATGGCGTGACCGGCACCTCCGCCGCGCCGCTCGACGAGAAGCTCTAACGCTTTCGGGGACGGTGTTCAGGATCTTACTTTCTTACTTCGGCCCGAAAGTAAGATCCTGAACACCGTCCCCGAAAGTAAGATTTCCAGGAGGACCTGTGGCTGCCGAGTCCAAGCTCTGCTCGATGCGCGAAGCGATCGCCGAGTCGGTCCACGACGGCGACTCGCTGGTGATCGATGGCTTCACGCATCTCATCTGCTTCGCCGCCGGGCACGAGATCATCCGGCAGAAGGTGCGGCGGCTGACCGCGATCCGGCTGACTCCGGACCTGGTCTACGACCAGCTCATCGAGGCCGGCTGCGTCGAGAAGCTAATCTTCTCGTGGGCCGGCAACCCGGGCGTGGGCAGCCTGCACGGCCTCAGGCGCGTCTCCGAGGCGTCGTCCAAGACGAGGATCGCGCTCGAGGAGTACTCGCACTTCGGCTTGCTCGCCCGGCTCCTCGCCGGCTCGGCCGGCCTGCCCTTCTGGCCGCTCGACAACTACGCCGGCTCGTCGATCCCGGGCGTGAACCCCAGCATCAAGCACGTCGAGTGCCCGTACACCGGCAAACGGATCGCCACCGTGCCGGCGCTGCGCCCCGACGTCGCGATCGTCCACTGCCAGCGCGCCGACGCCGAGGGCAACGCGCAGGTCTGGGGGCTCTACGGCTCGCAGAAGGAGGTCGCGTTCGCGGCCAGGCGCGTGATCGTCGTCGCCGAGCAGATCGTCGGCACCGACGTGATCCGCCGCGACCCCAACCGCACGCTCGTGCCCGGCATGATCGTCTCGCACGTGGTCCACGAGCCGTGGGGCTGCCACCCGAGCTTCGTGCAGGGCTTCTACGACCGCGACAACGACTTCTATGTGAAGTGGGAGGACATCTCGCGCGACCCGGCCACCTACGCCGCCTACCTGGACGAGTTCGTCTACGGCGTGCCCGACCGCGCCGCGTACATGAAGAAGATGGGCTCGGGCCTGATGGACCGGCTGCGCGCCAAGTCGCGCATGTCGGAGGGGGTCGACTATGGCTACTGAGGAGCTCGTCCCCGGCGTCGCGACCGCGTCGGAGAAGATGGCGTTCCGCGCCGCCGCCGAGCTGCACGACCAGGACGTCGTGTTCGTCGGCATCGGCCTGCCCAACCTGGCGTGCAACCTGGCGCGCGCGACCCACGCGCCCGAGCTGTTCATGATCTACGAGTCGGGCGCGGTCGGCGCGATCCCCGAGCGCCTGCCGGTCTCGATCGGCGACCCGTCGCTGGTCACCGACTCGCTGCAGGTGGTCTCGCAGGCCGACATCTTCCAGTGCTTCTTGCAGCGCGGGCTCATCGAGGTCGGCTTCCTGGGCGGCGCGCAGATCGACCGCTACGGCAACATCAACACCACCGTGATCGGCGACTACGCGAACCCCAAGGTGCGCCTACCCGGCTCGGGCGGCGCCTGCGAGATCGCGGTGCACGCGCGCCGGCTGCTCGTGATCATGCGCATGTCGAAGCGCACGTTCGTGGACAGGTGCGACTTCGTGACCAGCCCGGGGCATCGCTTCGAGGGCAAGACGCGCCAGGAGCTGGGGCTGCCGGGCGGCGGGCCGACCCGCATCATCACCGACCTAGGCGTGCTCGAATTCGGCGCGGCCGGCGCGGCCGAGGGCGCCGGCGAGGCGGTCCTGACCGAAACCTACCCCGGCGTCACCGCCTTGCAGGTGCAGGCCGCGTGCGGCTGGCCGCTGCGGATCTCGCCGTCGCTGCGCGAGGGCCAGGTGCCCGACGAGCGCACCGTGGCGCTCTTGCGCGACAAGCTCGATCCGCAAAGGCTCTACCTATAGAAGTCGTTCTTGAAGCGTCGCGCCTCTTCGTTCCTATATAAGTCGTCATCGAAACAGGCATGGAACTGCATTGGGACGTGCGTTGGTCCCGATCGAGAGGACTAGCCATGCACTCGATACTTGGACATCCACGGAATCCGGGCGAAAATCGGAACTGGAGGAGTCCGTGACGACGATCCTGAGTACCCGCCCCCGGGCGGTTTTCGCCACGAGCGTCTTGGTGCTCCTGGCGGTGCTGGCCCTGCCCGCTTCCGCGAGCGCCGCGTTGCCCATCATCGAGTGCAACGAGACCGGTGTCGGCCAGCCCTGCGACACCGACGACACCGTGTGCACCGAAGAGCGCTGCGTGATGGTCGGCCTCAGCGTCGAGTGCAAGAAGACCGGCAACGCCGCGATCGGCGCGGCCTGCGAATCGGACGGCGAACCGTGCACCAACGACACCTGCCAGGCGGGCGGCACCTGCACGCACGTTGCGTTGCCCGCCGGCACGGTCTGCTTCGACGGTCTCTTCTGCTCCGACGGCGAGATCTGCAGCCCCGCGGGCGTTTGCGGCGGAGGCCTGCCCACCTGCGACGATCAGAACGCGTGCACCACCGACACCTGCGACGAGATCGCGAATACCTGCACGATCGTCGTCACCATCACCTGCCCGCCCGACGGCAACGTCTGCACCTCCGATACGTGCGATCCGATCGGCGCGTGCAACTACGCGCCGGAGAATGCGGCGACCGGCTGCAACGACGACCGCTTCTGCACGGTCAACGATCACTGCGACGGCCAGGGCAGCTGCACCGGCGCGCTCGGCTGCATCGACGCCAACGCGTGCACGAGCGACACCTGCAACGAGGACCTCGACATCTGCCTGAATGTTCCCGACCTCGGCGCGGCGTGCAACGACGGCAACTTCTGCACGGGGCCCGACGCCTGCACCGCGCTCGCGGTCTGCGAGGGACCACCGGTGGCCGACGACACCACCTGCTCGAGCGCCGGCGGCTGCGAGATCGGTGGCACCTGCGCGGGCGGCGTGTGCCAGGGCGCGACGCCGGTCGCGGACGGCACGACGTGCGACAACGACGACGCGTGCAACGAGAACGACACCTGCCAGGGCGGCGTGTGCCTGGGCGGCACCGAGGTGAGCTGCGAGGACAACTCCACCACGTGCACCATCGAGGGCTGCGATCCGACCCAGGGTTGCGTCACCCTGCAGATCCCGGATTGCGCCGACGCGGGCCCGGCGCCCGACGCGGCGGTCGCCGACGGCGGAGTCGCTGACGCCGGCGTCGCCGACGCCGCGGATCCCATGGACGCCGGCGTCGACGATGCCGCCTCGGCCGACGCGTTCGTGCCGTTCGGCGGCGACCTGGGCGGCGGCGGGTGCGGCTGCGAGGTCGGCGCGCGGCGCGCGGGCGCGGGCGCCGGCGGCGCGACCGCGGTCGCGATCGTGATCTTTCTCGCGGGCATGTGGTTCCTCCGAGGACGGTGCGGCCGGGCCGGGCGCCGCAGCGCCAGCAGCGTGGCGGTCCTGGTGCTCCTGGTGTTCGCCGGGCTCGCCACCCCCGGCGCGACGTCGGCGCAGGCGCAGGGCTTCGACGCGCAGATCTTCAAGCCGACCACCTCGTCGACCGGCTACTTCTCGCAGGACGGCGCCGACGTGCTCGAGTCGGGGTACGTGCACGTGGGCCTCACCTTCGACCTCGCCAGCGATCTGCTGATTGTGCGCGACCCCGAGACCGGCGAGCCACTCGCCGACGGCAAGGTGCTCTCGACGCGCACCGGCATCTCGCTGGGCGTCGGCTACGGCCTGGGCGGTCGCCTCGAGCTCGGCCTCGCGCTGCCGATGGCGCTCGCCCAGGACGGCGACCTCATGTACGTGCGCCCCGGCGAGGAGCTCGCCGGTACGGTGCTCGGCGACCTGCGGCTGTCCGCCAAGCTGCGCCTCGTGCGCACGGGCGACCTGACGCTGTCGGCGGCGCTCGCGGTCTCCTTGCCCACTGGCGATGACGCCTCGTTCATGGGCGCCGGCGCGGCGGGCGCGGTGCCGCGCCTGATCGCGGGCTACCGCGCGGGCCGGGTGTCGCTGGCGGTGAACGCCGGCTACGCGCTCCGCAGCGAGGGCGGCGCCGGCAATCTGATCGTCGACGACGAGCTGCTGGTCGGCGCCGGGGTCTCGGTCGAGGCGGTCGACCGCCGCTTCTGGATCCTCGGCGAGAGCTACTTCCAGCGCGGGCTGCAGGCCGAGGGCACCGAGCGCGAGATGCCCGCCGAAGTGCTGGTGGGGCTGCGCTGGGCGGTCACCGGACCGTGGGTGGTGCAGGCGGGCACCGGCTTCGGCCTGACGCACGGCTACGGCACGCCCGCCGCGCGCGGCTTCCTGAGCCTGGCGTACTCGCCGGCCCCACCCGCCAAGATCGTGGACCCGACCGTCGTGGTGATCGAGGTCGTGCCGCCCTATGTGCCGCCCAAGCCCAAGGACACCGACGGCGACGGCATCCTCGACGACGTCGATGGCTGCGTCAACGAGCCCGAGGACGTGGACGGCGTGCTCGACGGGGACGGCTGCCCGGATCCCGACCTGGATGGCGACGGCATCCTCGACGCCGACGACAAGTGCCCCGCCGAGGGCGAGGTCGTGAACGGCGTCGACGACCTGGACGGCTGCCCCGACGAGGGCCTGTTTGTGCTCAAGGAAGACCGCATCGTGCTCGAGGAACGCGTGCTCTTCGAGACCGACCGCGCGCGCGTGAAGACCGCCGGCAAGAAGGTGCTGAAAGCCGTGGTCGTGCTGTGGAACCAGCACCCCGAGTACGAGAAGCTGATCATCGAGGGTCACACCGACGAGCGCGGCAGCGAAGCCTACAACCAGAAGCTGGGTCAGCTGCGCGCCGAGCGCGTGCGCGACGCGATGGTGGCGCAGGGCTTCCCGAAGGACAGGATCGAGATCGTGAGCTACGGCCGCTCGCGCCCGGTGGACGAGGCGCGCACGCCCAAGGCGTATGCGAAGAACCGCCGCACCGAGTTCGTCATCATCAAGAAGACGAAGACGCCGGTCCAGCCGGACGGCTCGCCCGCCACGCCGACGAAGCCCGGCCTCGACGTGCCGGCGCCCACGCCCGCGCCCGCACCGGCCACTCAGCCC
>JBKJOI010000625.1:0-4801 GCA_046595695.1 Haliangiales bacterium
TCAAGCAGCGGACCGAGCTGGGCCTGAACCCGATCGCCGACGGTGACCTGGTCCGCCTGCCCATCCCGCCGCTCACCCAGGAGCGCCGCAAGGAGCTGGCCAAGCTCATCAAGAGCATGACGGAAGACGCGAAGGTCGCGCTGCGCAACCTGCGCCGCGAGGCCAACGAGATGCTCAAGTCGCTCCTGGCCGATGGCGACGTCACCGAGGACGACAACAAGAAGGGCCTCAAGCTCGTCCAGGATTCGACCGACAAGCACATCGCGCAGGTCGACGAGATCGCGGCCAAGAAGGAAAAGGAAATCCTCGAGGGGTAGGGCGCGGCCAATCGCGCGTACCCAGGATCTTCCCGTACTTCGCCTGTCGGGCCGCGAACCATCCACTGTCGGCGTGAACTGCCGGCGTTCTCATGCAACATTAGCTCGTTGAGCTCGAACTCCGGCAAGATGCCCGCGCAGCTCGGCAAGTACGAGCTGCTGGCCCCGCTCGCGCAGGGCGGCACCGCCGAGGTGTTCCTGGCGCGTCTGCCGGGCACCGGCGGCTTCGAGAAGGTCGTCGTGGTCAAGCGCCTGCTCGACCATCTGGCCGAGGACCGCGAGTTCGTCGACATGTTCCTCGACGAGGCGCGGCTGGGCGCGCGCCTCGATCAGTCGAACATCGTGCAGACGATCGACCTCGGCCAGGTCGAGGGCCACTACTTCATCGCGATGGAGTATCTGGCCGGCATGTCGCTCGCGCAGCTCGGCCGCAAGGCGCAGCAGCGCCCGGGCGGGCTGCCGCCCGAGGTGACCCTCGCGCTGGCGGTGCAGGCGTGCACCGGCCTGCACTACGCGCACGAGTGCACCCAGGCCGACGGCACGCCGCTCGCGCTCGTGCACCGCGACGTGTCGCCGCAGAACCTGATCGTCACCCACGAGGGCGTGCTCAAGATCGTCGACTTCGGCATCGCCCACGCGGCGCAGGAGGCGCGCGACGCGCGCACCAAGGCCGGCTTCATCAAGGGCAAGTTCGCGTACATGTCGCCCGAGCAGTGCCTGGGCAAGCCGTTCGACCGCCGCACCGACGTGTTCGCGCTCGCGGTGGTGACGCACGAGCTGCTCACCGGGCGGCGGCTGTTCAAGCGCGAGTCGACCTACAAGACCTACCAGGCGATCGTGAACGGCGAGGTCACCCGGCCGTCGGCGGACAACCCGCGCCTCGACGCCGCCATCGACGCGGTGATCCTGAAGGCGCTCGCGCCCCGCGCCGACGACCGCTACGCCAACGCCGAGGCGTTCGGCGAGGCGCTCGAGGGGCTGCTGCACCGCCTCGGCAAGCAGGGCACCGCCGGCGAGGTCGCGCGCTACCTGTCGCTGCACTTCCAGGCGGAGATCGACCAGCAGCAGCAGATGCTCCACGAGCTCCTGGCCGGCACGGTCGAGAACGCGCCGGCGGTGGCGGCGGCGAGCTGGGACGGTGACGGCGACGCCGTCGAGGAGATCAGCCTCGTCGAGCTCATGGAGTCGTCGTTCGACGACGCGGCGGAGGACTCGGGCGTCGAGCCCTCGATGGAAGATTCGCTGGCGATGCCGCCGGTCGCCGGCGCGGTGGCCGGGGAGCTCGAGCCGGCGCCGACCTTGCCGGTGCGGCGCTCGGCGCAGCGGCCCGCGCAGCGCGCGCCCTCGATTCCGCCGGCGCCGCCGCTGCCGGAGCGGCGTTCGGGGCCGCAGATGGCGGAGGCACCACCGCTGCCCGAGCGGCGTTCCGGACCGCAGACGGTGCCAAGGCGTGCGCCGTCGATTCCCCCGCCGCCGCAGCAGCCGGAGCGGCGCTCGGGGGCGCAGGCCGTCGTGGCACCGACGGCGCGCGTGGAGTCCATGGCGCCGGTGCCGTGGCGCGCGCCGCCCGAGAGCGACACGCTCCCCGGCAGCACCCCGCTGCCGCGCATGCCGGAGGGCTCCGGCACGACCCCCGTGGGTGCCGCGCCGCTCGCGACGTGGGTCTACTTCCTCGCCTTCGTCCTCGCGGCGGCGGTCGGCCTGGGCGTCCTGCTGCTCGGCCGCCTGCTGTAAGCGGTCTGCTCGCGCGGCCTCGGACCCCGAAAAAGCGAAGACCCCCGGCCGGGGGTAGCGGGGGTCTTCAGGTGGACAGATGAGAGGGATGCGGCCCGGGCGGGCCGCGCAGGCCGCATGCTACGGGGTCGTGAGGCGCGGCGGGTCGCAGGTGCCGGCCGCCTTGCGGGCCAGGGTGCGGTCGTAGAACCTGACCAGGGCCTCGTACGCCTGACCATCCACGTTGAACTGCGGATGCTCGGTGTACGGGTACACGGCGTTGCCGACGCGCTCGAGACCGGCGCGGTTGATCTCCATCTTCGCCGTCGCCAGGTCGATCACGTTGGGCTGGAAGTAACCGAGCATGTAGTACTTGTTCGTCGTGAGGATGTTGAACATCCGCTCGCTGTCGTCGGTCGCGATGAACGAGGCCTGCGCGTTGATGTGGCAGTTCACGCAGGGGCCCTCGCTCGTGCCCTTCTCGGCCCACCGGGTCGCGATCTGCTCCTCGTTCCACACCGCCAGCTCCATGCAGCCCGACCACTCGGCGATGAGCTGCTTCGAGACCTGGCCCGGCGTTCCCGGGGTCCCGCCGGGGCCGGCGTCGGCGCCCGGGGTGCCGCCGGTGCTGCGCGCCTCGAGCTCGGCGTCGAGCCAGGCAGAGATGGCCGCCGCCTGCTCGGCCGTGTACGTGACGTTGTAGTGCGGACCGGGCTGGATGCGCGTGAGCATCGGCGCCGCGGCCTTGTCGAAGTAGCCGACGACGCGATCGTCGTAGCTGGTCACCACCGAGTAGTAGTCGGCGATGTTGTCGGGCAGGTACTTGAGCGGGCTGTTGCCCACTCCACCGTGGCAGGCCGCCGCCGAGCAGGAGGCCTGGAGGATCGGCGCGACCGTCGAGTCGAACATCGGCTTGGCGGTCGAGGGCGGCGTGATACCCGCGTCGGCGGCCGGCGGGATCGGCTGGTCGTCGTCGTCGTCACCAGCCGGGGGGCCACCGCCCGGACCGGTCGGCTCGAGCGCGCCCAGGCAGCCGGTCGCCAGCAGGCTCAGCGAGGCAATAGCGAAGAACGTATTTCGTAGCGTCATGACTCTTCTCCTTCGTTCCCGGGTTACCTGGACTAGGCGCGGCGGCGGCGAACGAAGTACAGGGCTCCGAGACCCGCGAGGAGGAGGATGGCGCTGCCGCTGCCAGCCTCTCCGCCGAAGGCCACACTGCAACCGAACATCGAGGGGCTCTCGGCGGTGCCGGGCTCGGTGCCGGTACCGTTGTTGCCGGTGCCGGTGCCGGTACCCGTGCCCGAGCCGGTGCCCGAGCCGGTGCCGTTACCGTTGCCGCCTGCCGGGGGCGGCGTGGTCGCCGGGGGCGGCGTGGTCGCGGGCGGGGCGGCCGGGGGCGGCGCGAGCTGCGCGATGCCCATGAGGCTGACGTACGAGGACGGCTTGAGGGCCGGGTTGATCACGTTCTCGGCCGACTTGCCGGTCATCGAGCTGGCGATGAAGTACGCCTGGGTGTTGCCGTTCACGCCCGCGAAGGGATTCTTGATGAGCGCGGTGCCGGCAAAGTTACGACCCTGGTTGCCGGGGTTGTTGCCCAGGTAGTTCGAGTACAGGTGACGGTCGTAGTACGCGCCCGAGGTGTGGGTGCCAAGGTCAACGAACTTCTTCGTGGTCAGGTCGAGACCGACGGTCTTGATCACGGCCGTCGAGATGCCGCCGCCGAGGTGGCTACCCGACCCGATGTTGATGCCCGGCATCAGGCTCTGGCCCTCGCCGAAGACGCCGGCCGACATCGTGACGTGCGTCGCGTCGATGCCGAGCATCAGATCGTTGACGTTCTGCATCGGCACCACGTACTCCATGCCGGCCTTGGTGGCCTTGATGACGCCGAAGCGCATCTCGCGGTACGTGCCGCCCTTCTTGTTGTTGTTGTTGCGACCCTCGAGGTCACCGCTGAAGAAGATGATCATGTCGCTCTTCTTGAGCGAGCCATCGGGCTGGGCCTGCAGCACGCGCGAATGGTTGGCGCGCGAGCTGTAGGTGCGCTCGCCGTTCGGGAGCTCCTTGCGACCTTCGATCTGCTCCTTCCAGATGAGGCGCGACTCGGCGTTCTCGCCCTGCTCGCCACCGGCCGAGATGTCGACCGCGGCGATCCAGGTGCCGTCGCGCTGCGGCTGGTTGTTGCCCTCGGTCCAGGTGCAGATCGCGGTGTTCGGATCGTCGGCCGCGATGCTGCAGCGACCGCGCGAGCGCTCCTCGCGCTTGCACAGGGAGATGTCGAAGTTCTTCTTGATGGTGCACTCGGTGGCCGCGCCGTCCGCGCCGTTCTGGCAGGTGACGCTGATGTCGTTCAGCCAGCCGTCGTCGCGGCCGTTGCCGTTGCCGCCCGCCCAGCAGGTCAGGTGGGTGGTGCCGCCGGCGTCCGAGGCGATGTCGCAGGGACCCTCGCCCGACTGCGCCATCGACAGGTCGTCGTTGTTCTTGGCGATGATCTCGACCTGCTTCTGCGTCTGGCCGTTGCCATTCTTGATGGTGACTTCGTTGCAGCTCGAGTCCAGCACCTTGGCGTAGCGGATGGTGTCGCTGCCATTGTTCGGCTGGTAGTTGAACATGTAGAGCATGTTCTTCCCGCCGTTGATGGGCTGCATGTCGGGGTGGTTGGCGTTGCGGTACTCGTTGCCGCGGTTATCGGTGACGAAGCGCTCGCCGGGGTTCTTCTGGAAGGCGACTGTCCCGTCGGCGGCTTGGGCCAGCTCGATGGGCGTGCAGGC
>JBKJOI010000739.1:0-4085 GCA_046595695.1 Haliangiales bacterium
ACCATGGAGAGCGCGCGCGGCACGTCGGTCCCCGATCTGATGAATCCCACCTTCGGCTACGACCCGCAGGTTCACAACGAGATCACCTACAACATCTTGCTCACCGCGGAAGAGCTCGCCGGCAACTCCAACCTGGTCATGATCACGGTGGCGGTCTCGTTCGAGGTGGACGAGCTCGGCTCGGGCGTGCGGATCGCCAAGGTGCAGATGATCAGGACCAAGACGGAGCTGCTGTGAGGACACGCGGTGGGCAACGAGGATTCAGCCTGATCGAGCTCATGGTGTCCATGGCGGTCGCCGCGATCGCCGTGGGCTTCATCTTCCGCATCTACGCGACCAGCTCGGTGGCCTACCGGACGCAGTCGCAGGTGGCCGAGCTGCAGCAGGCGCTGCGCACGGCCAAGCAGACGATCGCGGGCGAGCTGCGCAAGGCCGGATACTTCGCGAGCGCCGTCAATACGGCCGTCGACACCGGCACCGGCGGCACGTCGCCGCCGACCATGACGGGCACCTGCGCTTCCAAGCACACGAGCAGCGGTACCACGGGTGGCGGGGCGGCCGCCTTCAGCACGCCGCCGGTGAAGATCATCAACAGCTCGACCGGCCCCGACGAGATCCACATCGCCTATGCCGACACGAACTGCATGGCGCGCATCGCAAACGGTCCCAACTTCACCGCGGCGGTGACCCAGGTCGCCAACGGAGCCCAGCTGAGCTGCTTCGCCGACGGCGACGTGTTGGTGGCCGTGCGTCTCTCCGACGGCGCATGCGGCTCGAAGCGCGGCTGGGGTTGCACGCTCAAGGTGACCGGGTTCGCCGGCGGCAGCGGCCCCAACCCGAAGCTCCAGCACAACCCGGGTGGTTCGGGCTCGCCCTTCAACCAGCCGGGGAACAAGCAGTGCGAACATATCGCGACCGACTGGAGCGACGGCCAGACCGCCTTCGTGAAGATGCGCGTCGAGGGCTACCGCATCAAGCCGAACGACCGGCGTGGCGTGCTGCAGTACTCGGCCACGGCTGGCGCGCTCAACGACTGGCAGGACCTGGCCTTCGGCTTCGTCGACATGCAGTTCGCCGTGCAGGTCTTCGAGGACGGCGATGTCACCGATGCCGACGGTGACGGCAACGGCGCGTACGACTGGTACTCGGGGGAGAACATGGAGAACCTCACCGGCGAGCTCCTGCAGGTGCGCATGAGCCTGGTCGCGCGCACCGTCGCCGAGATCGAGGGCCCCGGCACGCTGCGCACGCCCGCGCTCGACGGCGACGGCGACCCCGACAACAACCCGGTCGGTGACCGCGCCTCCGTGCTCATCGCCGACTACCAGAGCACCCCCACGTCGCCCTACTACGGTAACTTCTCGTACCGCATGGTCAGCACCGTGGTCGACCTGCGCAACCTGGGCGTCGGGAGGGAGCCGTGAGGCCCGGCTCGGTGCGACCCCGCGAGCGCGGCTTCACGATCGTCGAGCTCATGGTCGTGGTCGCGATCATCGGCATCAGCGCGTCGCTCGCGGTCATGGTCAACAAGTCCGACCCGACGGCCAAGGCGGCCCGGCAGCTCGCGTCGATCCTGTCGCAGGCGCGCCGGCTTGCGGTGGCCCACGGTGCCTCCGCATCGGCCGCGATCACGCAGACCGCGCGGGTCACGGTCGCCGAGGTCGCGGGCCACTCGGTGGTCAAGGTCTGGGAGCTGAACGACGCGGTCTCGCCGGCGGTGTGGGTCCAGCTCGAGGCCGCGACGCTGCCCCGGGGCGTCAGGGTCGCGCGCATGGCCACCGTCGCCAACACGGTGGGCGGCGAGACCCTGCCGTCCGCGCTCGCCGACAGCGCCGTGGCCGAGATGCGCTTCTACCCGAACGGCATCGCCGAGGCGCGCACGTTCTATCTGCAGACACGCAACTCGAGCAAGCCGGACAAGTACCGCGTGTTCGTCTTGCCGCTCTCGGGCATCGCCACGACCACGAAGGGCTGGTAGGCCCAGGGCGTCACGCGGCCGGTAGTGGCCGTCCGCGCAGCGGCAGGCGCACCTCGAAGGTCGCGCCGGCCTGGCGTCCGCCCAGGTGGCGGATGGTCCCGCCCGCCTCCTCGACGATCCAGCGGCACACCGCCAGGCCCATGCCGTGGCCGGCGGCGGCGGCGCGCGAGGTCGTCGACGGCTCGAACAGGGACGGCAGGAGCGCGAGCGGCACGCCCACGCCGTTGTCCTGGACGCACGCGACGATGGCGAGGGCGTCCTCGGCGACCGATGCGGTCACGCGGATCTCGTGGTGCTCGGGGTGGCCCTGCGGGATCGCCTGCGCGGCGTTCAACAACAAATTCAGGAACACCTGGCCCAGGCGCGCCGCGTCGCCGCGCAAGAGCGGCAGGTCGGGATCCAGATCGAGGATCAGGCGCGCGCGCGGCCGGATCTCGTAGGTGGCGATGGTCGCGGCGCCGTCGATCACGCGGCGCAGGTCGACGAGATCCGAGCGCGGCCCGCGGCCCTGCGACAGCGGCCGCAGCGCCTCGCACAGCCCCAGGATGGCGTCGGCGCCGGCGCGCGCGCGCCGGATGGCCTCGAGCGCCGCGTCGGGGGTGTCGGGCCGGTGGGCGAGGGCGGTCTCGGCCAGCTCGAGGCTGGCCAGCACCGCGAACGCTGGGTTGGCGATCTCGTGGCCCAACGAGGCGGCCAGGCGCGACAGCGTGCCGACGCGCTCGGCGGCGATGAGCCGGTCGGCGGCGTTCTCGAGCGCGCTGGTCTGCGCCTCGAGCTCGGCGTGCAGGCGCGCGTTGTCGAGCGCGAGCGAGGCGTGGCCGGCGAGCATGGAGGCGCGCCGCAGGTCGCGCTCGCCGAAGTCGCTCTCGCCCGCCGCGCGCGCGGCGATGAGCACGCCGACCAGCCGCTCGCCGACGGTGAGCCGGATGGCCAGCAGCGCGCGCGCGTCCCAGGCGACCTGCAGGAGCATGTCGACGTCGGCGGCGACGTCGGCGGAGAAAATGGCCGGGTCGCGCAGCTCGGCGAGCCGCCTCCAGGCCGCGAGCGGCATGGGCTCGAACGCCGCGCCGAAGGTCTCGCCCGGGCCGCCGCCGTCGGCCAGGGTCACGCTGGCGCGCGAGGCGGCGAGGGTGACGCGCGCGACCTCGAGCACGCGCCGGGCGATCTCGCGCGAGTCGAGCAGCGCGAAGATCGAGCGCGTGGCCGCGAGCACCGCGCTGTCGGCCTTGAGGTGCGTGGTCGCGATGGCGCGGTCGATCGAGCGCACCAGGGTGTCCAGGTCGAACGGCTTGCGCACGAAGTCGACCGCGCCCTGGTGCAGGCAGCGCACCGCGTCGTCGAAGGACGCGTAGCCCGACATGACCACGCAGGGCAGGTCGAGGTCGCGCTCGTGGAGCCGCGCGATCACGTCGGGGCCGTCGAGATCGGGCAGGCGCACGTCGAGCAGCGCGGCGTCGAAGCTGCCCGCGCGCGCCACCGCGATGGCCTCGGCGCCGGTGGTGGTCGCGACCAGCTCGTAGCCCGCCTGAGTAAGCGCGGCCGCGCAGGTCGCGCGCACCGTCGGCTCGTCGTCACATAGCAAGACGCGGGGACGGCCGAAGCTGCGCATTCAGACTTGGATCAGGCCCTTGCGGAGCGCGTAGCGGACGAGCCCGGCGACGTCATGGATATCGAGCTTCTCCATGAGGTGCATGCGGTGGGTCTCGACGGTCTTGACGGAGAGCTTCAGGATCTCGGCGATCTCGCGGTTCGAGTGACCGCCCGCGATCATCTGCAGGACCTCGAGCTCGCGGTCGGTGAGCACGTCGCCGGGCGAGTCGTAGGCGCGGGGCTCGGTGGTGGCGCGCCGGCGCACCGTGCCCTGGCCGACGCGCTCGCGCACCGCGCGCAGCACCTCGTCGGAGAAGTAGGGCTTGCCGATGGCGGCGGAGCGCACCGCCTCGCGCAGCTCGCGCCCGCTCGCCTTCTTGAGCAAGTAGCCGATCGCGCCCGCCTCGAGCGCCGCGCGCGTGACGTAGAGCTCGGCGCTCGCCGAGAGCATCAGCACGCCCGGCTGCGGCGCCGGCGCGCGCGCCAGCAGCTGGCGCACCGCCTCGATGCCGTCCAG